>CAXBHV010000065.1:0-12433 GCA_963974855.1 uncultured Rhodopirellula sp.
GAGCCAGTGTCGCAGCGGTTGTCATCTGAATATAGTTCGACCAACGCGAATCGTATTCTGATGCAAGCTTTGCATACTCGGTAACAATATGGTTGCGATCACGCTTTTGCGTCACGTTCGTGTTGCCCCATCAAGTGAGCGAAAACCGAGTTATCGAGTTCGTTGTTACAGCATTTTCAGACGACTGGATCTCGGCGACGCACAACTACGCAGCCAAGAAAAAAACGCAGAGGAGGGCGTTGCAGACCCACCGAAAAGATGCAGCACGTTATGATTTTTTTCTGAGCGTTACAGTCGGAATCCCCGCCGCTTTTACGTTGTGAGTGTACCCTAATGCGCCGCGTCAAATGTCCCTGTGGCACCGTGTTATCGGTAAAATTGGATTCGGCCGAGACCGTGCAGTGTCCAGAATGCGGTAAGAAGCTTCGCTTGCCCAAGCAATCGCCGAGTTCATCGGCAAGTGGCGCCGTTGTCACGGAAACGCAGACGCGAGGGCCAACCGCTCCTCAGCCACCGTCTTCAAATGCCGCTGCGGTACAACCTCAAACAACATGGCCAGGCATGCTGAACGAATGCCGTCAGCGGTTCGGAAATGCGCCGAGAATGTTCGGCGATGAAGAGAAAGGTTATCCACAGTCTATTTTGTCCGCCATCATCTTCCCAACGGCATGTTAAGTGACGGTGTGATGCCGTTGGTCGTGATGCCCCGCCAACCGCATTTTGCATTCGTTTTGCCATCGCTGTATTGGCCCGAAATGCTGCTGCAGCACTGGCAAGCTCCGCGACCTGAAATTCGTAGCGGAACGCGGCGAATTGCATTCGAGTAGCAGTCGATAGGGAATGCCGCCAAGAAACTTGGCGGCTTGGGTTTCGTGAAGCGACGTCAGGCGGACGAAACTCTTGGCGAGTTTCGCTTCCGAAGAGTGTGACGCTCCGGCGCAATCACGCTTTCTTTTTGACGACGCCCTTCTTTTTAGCCGTCTTTTTAGCCGCCTTTTTCTTCGTTGTCTTTTTGGCGGCTTTCTTTTTGGTAGCCCCCTTCTTCTTGCTGGCCTTCTTTTTCTTCTTCGTCGGCCCCTTCGCGGCGCGTTCGGCCAACAAGTCCAAGGCAGCTTCGAATGTCATCTCGGCCGCGTCCATTCCCTTTCTTAGCGAGGCGTTGGTTTCGCCATCGGTGACGTACGGACCAAAGCGACCTTCGAGAATCTTGACTTCACCCTCAGTGATCGGCGACGGTTTTTCGAACTTCTTGATTGGCTCTTTGGGTGCCGCACGTCCACGCGTTTTAGGTTGCTTGAGCAGCGTGATCGCTTCCTCGAGTGTTACCTCTAGCGGCGACACGCCGGCGGGCAGCGAGCGAGTGTCTTTTTCACACTTGATGTACGGTCCGTACCGCCCATCAAACGCCTGGATCGGCTCGCCATTTTCGGGGTTATTGCCCAGCGTTCGCGGCAACGTCAATAACTTGCACGCCATTTCGAGCGTCAAGTCGGCGATCTCCATCCCCTTCAACAACGATTGGTTGCGTTTCTCTTCGTCATCGTTTTCACCGAGTTGGATGTAAGCACCAAAGCGGCCCACTTTGACGTAGATCGGCTTGCCGGTTTCGGGGTGAACCCCGATTGGCTCTTCTTCGACCTGGCTTTGCTCAAGCAATTCGAGTGCTTTTGCCAAATCAATTTCGTCCGGTGCCAAACCGTCGGGAATCGAACCACGACGTTCGCCCTGTTCCAAAAACGGCCCGTACTTGCCGACGCGGACAAACACTTCTTCGCGATGTTCGCCTTCGGTGGGCGTGCCCATCGAGAACATTGCAGTCACGCGAGGATCGATCTCTTCGACTTTTTCCTCGAGTCGCTTTTTCAGCCCGATTCCTTTGTCATCTCCCGTCGCTGGATTATCACCATTTCCGAAATAGAAACTCTTCAAGTACGCGAGTCGCTCGGCCTCTTTACGGCTGATCGTATCGAGAAAATCTTCCATTTGGGCCGTAAATTCGTAATCGACCAACGCGCCAAAATGTGTTTCCAACAGGCGAATCACGCTGAATGCGGTCCAGCTCGGGACTAACGCGTTGCCCTTTTTGTAGACGTAATCGCGTTTTTGAATCGTGTCGATAATCGAAGCAAACGTACTCGGACGACCGATCCCTTTTTCTTCGAGCGTTCGCGTCAACGAAGCTTCGCTAAATCGAGCCGGTGGCTGAGTCGTATGGCTCTTCGCATCCAGATTCTTAGCGTCCAATGCGTCTTGCTCGGACATCGCCGGAAGAAGACGTTCCTTGTTCGCCAATTCTGCTTCGGGATCATCGCTGCCTTCGACATAGGCACGCAAAAAACCTTCGAACAGGATGCTCGTTCCGCTGGCGGTAAAGGTCGCTCCGCCCCCTTCGATCGTCACACCGATGCGTTGTTTCTTGGCGTCCGCCATTTGGCAGGCAATTGTGCGTTTCCAAATCAATTCAAAGATGCGGAACTGGTCCGAATCGAGTTCACCACGGACTGCTTCGGGCAGCCGGAATGGGGTACCCGCAGGACGGATCGCTTCGTGAGCCTCCTGCGCGTTTTTGACTTTGTTCGCATAAACGCGGACGCTGGGGTGCAAGAACGAATCGCCGTATTCACTACGCACCAAGTTACGCGATGCATCGATCGCTTCCTTGCTGAGCGTCGTGCTATCGGTACGCATGTAAGTGATGTAACCGTTTTCGTACAACCGCTGGGCCGCTTGCATGGTCCGCCTCGCGGTGAAGCCCATTTTGCGGTTGGCCTCCTGTTGCAGCGTACTAGTGGTAAACGGGGCCTTGGGTCGCTCGGTGAACGGTTTGACTTCGACCTTGGTGACTTTGAAATCAGCGTTGCGAAGACGGTCGGCCAGAGCGTTCGCTTCGGCCTCGTTCATTTGCAGCAAATCAGGATTTTTTAACTTGCCGTTTTCGGAGTCAAAATCTTTGCCCGAGGGAATTTTTCGACCATCAACGGTCGCAAGCATTGCCGTGAACGACTCTTTGCTCGCGGTGTCGAAGGTGGCTTCGAGGTCCCAGTAAGTCGAATCGACAAACGCGATCCGCTCGCGCTCTCGCTGGACGATCAAACGGACGGCGACACTTTGCACGCGACCGGCACTCAATCCGCGGCCGACCTTTTTCCACAGCAGCTGGGAAACGTCGTAGCCGTACAGCCGGTCCAGAATTCGGCGAGTTTCTTGGGCGTCGACCAATCCGCCATCGATCTCGCGAGGATTTTCGATCGCTTTCTGGATCGCTTCCTTGGTGATCTCGTGAAAAACGAGCCGATGGACGGGGACTTTTGGCTTCAAAATCTCGAACAGGTGCCAACTAATCGCTTCTCCTTCGCGGTCTTCGTCCGTCGCGAGATAGAGGCTGTCGGCGTCTTTGAGAGCCGCTTTTAACTTGCTGACTTGCTTTTTTTTGTCATCGGGAACGATGTAAATCGGCTCGAAATCGTTCTCGGTATTCACTCCCAGGTACGCCCAGGGTTCTTTTTTGTACTTTTCCGGCATCTCTTTTGCGCCGCCGGGGAGGTCCCGGATATGCCCAATACTTGCCTCGACTTGGTAGCCTTTGCCTAAGTATTTCGAGATCGTGCGTGCTTTGGCTGGCGATTCGACGATCACCAAACTTTTGCCCGTGCTTTTAGCCATACAAAAAAACGACGTGGTTAGGGTTAGACGAAATGGACCGAAAGTCAGTACAACAAGGCAGTACGCAATAACACAGTACGCCAAGGAAGCAAATGCGATACTCGCCTTGACCCTCTAATTTGAGGGGCGATACGCTTTGCATCTCGATTGGCAACACTAGGTCATGAGCGAGTGCTTCTGACAGAGAGTTGGTCGATTGCGGCTTGTTGTCAAGATCACTCCAGATGCGATTGCCATAATTTTGCAGTCATCGACCGAGCGATTTATTTAGAAAATTTACGGAAAACCCCCTCGGACAATCCCCCAAAGCACTGAAAAACCTCGGTGCTTTGCGTCCTCGCCAGAAAAAGAAGCCAGAAAGAGTCTGCTATGAACAACAGTCCGTTCGAAATCTTTCGCAAGAACCTCAAACCAATGATGGTCTTTCTGATCATGTTGGCGATGTTCTCGTTTGTCGTGCTACCGGCACTCGACACCTACCTGCGTCAAAATACGGGAGGTGGGGGAGACGCGAAGCTTGCCAGTTTCGATGGAATCGAAATTTCTCAGAATCGTGTTTCGTACATGACTCAAAATCACCAGTCGACTGTTCGCTTTTTGCAAGAGTTGGCGGAAAAGACGATTGCAGCGGGTGGTTCGCCAAAAACTCCAGGCTTTCGCTACGACGACCAAAACAACCGCGTTGCATCGATCGGAATCAGCGAGGTGCCAAGCGAGCAGTTGTCGTTGAAGACGATGCAATTTGCCTCGGAAGCCAACAAAGCGGGTTTCGAACTCGATGATGCTGCCATCGGTGCTTGGCTGAATCTGTTCGTCGATGATCGCTTCACCGACAAGCAAATCGACGCCATGTTGATGGAAAGCACTCGCAACCAGATGGGTCGCGTGCATTTGTACGAACAACTTCGCAGCCATTTGTTGGCCGATTTGTATAACCGATCCGGCTTTGCCGTCGTCTCGGCGGGTCAAATGCCAATCATGACCCCCGCCGAAGAGAGGACGAATTTCCTGAAACTCAACCGCGAAGCGACTGCCACGGCTTACGGCATCCCGGTTGAGAGCTTTGTCAGCAAGACCGATCCAGCGAATCCGCGATCAAAGCGATGTACGAAGAGGGCAAAGACACAGATCCCAACGATCAATCGCCTGCCCCTGCGTTTCATCGACAATATACCGCTCAATTTGAATACCTGGTCGGCGACCTGCAGTCGTTCATCGACGAAGAAGCGGTCAAGATCAGTGAGGCTGAATTGCGGGCCGAGTACGAACGTCGACTCAAGGGCGGTGACTTCCAACTTCCCGAAGATCCTGCGACCCAAGCGGCAGTCGAAGCCGAAATGGCCGACGGTCTGGAAACGGAGCTTGTCGAAACCGAGGTAATGGAAGCCGAAGCGGCTCCCGCGACCGAAGAAAAGGAATCCGCTGAGGTCAAGGAAGAAAAGCCAGCCGAAACCAAGGAAGAGCCGAAGAAGGCCGATGAGCCCAAAAAGTCTGAAGAGCCTAAGGCTGAAGAAACGAACAAAGCAGAGTCCAAAAAGGACGAACCCGCCAAGGCGGACGACGCTGAAACACCAAAGAGTGACGAAGCCTCTTCGGAACCCGAGGCTAAATCGTCCGACGAGAAACCAGAATCTGACAGCCCAGAGTCCGAAGTTAAAGAGTCGAGCGACGAAGCAGACAAGACTTCACGACGTAGCAATTCGATGGCCTCTGAAAACGGCATCCGCTTGGTGGCATTCCAAGACACCAGCGATGACGCCACCGACGCCGATGTTGATGCGGAAGCCTCTGAGCCAGAAAGTGAAGTGAGCGAAAAAGTAGAAGAAAAAGCGGATGACGCAGCCAAAGAATCCGACGCCAAAAAGGCTGAAGAATCCAAAAAGGACGACAAAGCTGCGGACGAAGCGAAGCCGGAAATGAAAGAAGAGTCGGCAGAAGAAAAAGCGGACGCCGAACCGGTCGCCCCTAAGAAGGAAGACGCAAAGGTAGCCGAAGAGAAAAAGGCGGAGCCCAAGCAGGCTGAACCCAAGAAACCGGATACCGAATCGTTCGAAGCAGTCCGCGAGCAGATTGCCGATTCACTCGCACTGCCAATCGCAGAAGAGCGAATGGGCAAAGCGACTGCGGAAATATTCTCGCAAATGCGTCGTTACTTTAACCAATACGCGATCCACTCCAGTGACAAAAAGAACGGGCTCGAAGTTGAAGAACTGAAATCGTTCAACTTGAAGAAACTGGGCGAGAAGTACGGCTTCCGTTTTCAAAAGATTGGTCCGAACACCGAATTTTCGATCGAAGCTGAACCGATTGCACAATCGGTCGAAGTGGGCACGCAACAGATGCGTCGTGGTCCATCGTTCACCTCGTTCATGTACGGCGGTCAAACCCAAATGGGCGTGATGCCTCGTCAAGTGTTGTACTCGCCACTTCGCACCGTCGATGATCGTGGTGGCAAGACCTACATTTCCTGGAAGACCAACGAGCGAAAGGCGTACACGCCGAAACTTGACGAAGTTCGTGACGAAGTGATCGCAGCCGTTCGCCTCAGCGAAGCTCGCAAATTGGCGATGGATGCCGCAGTCGAATTGGCCGCCAAGGCCAACAAATCTGGCGCGGAACTCAGTGAACTCGTTCCTGCCGAGAACAAAGACGAAGTGAAGTCGGGACTTGGTCCGTTCAGCTGGTTGGATTCCTTTGGATTCCAAGGCGCATCGATCGGTAACGTTCCTGAACTGAACTCGGTTGGCGAAGAATTCATGAAAGCGGTATTCAATTCTGAAATCGGCAAATACTCGGTTGCCATGAATATGCCTGAAAGCGTGGTGTACGTTGTCAAACCGACCAATTTCCAACCGAGCTTGGATGAGCTCAAAGTGCTGTTCCAAAACCCACGTGACCGCATGATGGCGATGCTCGCAGGTGGCGGTTCGACAAACGAAGTGATCCAAGGTTTCTACGAAGCGGTCGATAAGCGAACCGATTTCTCGTACGCTCGCGAAGCCGAAGAAAACGACGACTACTAGACCGTCAATCAATAGCAAGATGCTCAGTGATCCCACGCCGCTAGACGTTTAGAGCGTGAATTCACTCGAGCAACTTGCGACCCGATCAACTTAAAACCCTCCCCAGCGTTCACCGCTTGGGAGGGTTTTTGTTTGTGCTTATACGCACACGTAAATCGAATGGGCAACTTGAATTCGCATGTCCGGCGAGACGAGTTGGCAGTCGCTGTTAATCGGGAGCGATTACGCAACCTGATGTCCAGCATCCCCGTTGTGGTTTGCAACATCACGCTATACCACGCTGTTCGCAAATCGGCTGTGTGGTGTATAACAGCGTCCTCGGCATATCAATAAGAGTGCCGCGTTATAAATGTGCGAATTCACAAGGCGGAATTCAATCCCCTAGCTCAGGAGTCTGGCAATGTTGTCATCACAAACCCCGGCAGTGCAGTATGGCGAGTCCGAAAAGGAAGAACTTCAACGAGCTTTGGGGTGGGACCGAGATCTGTCGAACTCCCCGGCAGCCAAAGAAAATTTAAGAAATTACATTACTCTGCAGCTCGCTTCTGCTGGTCTGTTGCCACCCGACACCGAACTCGATCAGTCGATGACGACCTTTTCGGCTGGGATCCTAGAGAGTCTGCGAGAAAAGAATCGATTGCTGTCTGAGCATCGTGCACCGGTTGACTCGCGGATTGAAAATTTCCTCAATGAATACTTTGCCGATGTCATCGACGGCAATCCGCTACGTCTGCCAGGACGCACTCTGACGCTCGACCGCCACGGCATGTCACGCGAAATGAGTTTGCCGGCGGGTGGATACGAATTCCAAAACGAGCTTGTCAATTCGTATCGTTGCATCAACGGCGTGCTCAACAACCCTCGCTCGGATCGCCGTACCACGGCGGGAACATTCCATGTTGTCGAAGGGGGATTGGCGATTCCGAATGACAAGCGAATTGTTCCCAAAGGCGTATTCGCCAAGTTGTTTCGGGCCGCGATGAATCCGCCTGACGATTTGATGTTACTGCCGTACACATCCACCTCGGCCAAACCGGCGCTGACTTGGGTGTCGCTGCTGCTTCGCCCGATTGTTTGTCCCGAGGTCCCCGGCTTCTGTGCCCAGAAGACCATGGAAACTCGTTTCTTTGCGCCAGGTTCGTTGATCAGTAACCTCGATTTTGTGGAAACGATTTTCGGCAACGCAGGCGATCCGGTCAGCAGTCGCAACGATGCGGGATTGGATGTATTGCACTGGAGCGGTCATACCGGTTGCGTCATCTTGGCGACGCACTTGACGAGTTTGACCAAGAAAGAGCTTGGCTTGCCGAGCTACGACGACGCTACCGATCGACAACGTCGCGACTCGATGTGTTGGAAAGACCCCGCAGAAAAGTACAACGACGGTGGCGCATTCAAACTGACATGCCGCGACGAGTCGGGCGTGATCGTAACGCTGATCGCAGATAACTATTACGGTTATTGCAAAAAAGAAGTCAAAACGCAGCTCAGCTACGCAACCAACTTGATGGGTGGATGCGAAGAAGAGCATTCCGGTGGCGCACTCGCATTCGCCTCGTACTCGCTAGGCGATGAATTCCAAGTCAACAGTCGCCGTTACAACGGACGCCGGTTCTCGGATGTCGCTCGCGAGTACCCATCGTTCATCGACGTCAAACCCGAAGGTTACGGCATCGACCGATTCGATTCGAGCGTTATCTACATTCCGGAAAATGCCAAGGTCACGCTAATCGAACGCTGCGTCACGTGGACGAACAATGGCAAAGTCGAGCGGATTCCGCTGTCACCGACAAATGTCTATATCGCACCCAGCGGCTATA
Source organism: uncultured Rhodopirellula sp. (assembly GCA_963974855.1). Lineage (GTDB taxonomy): Bacteria > Planctomycetota > Planctomycetia > Pirellulales > Pirellulaceae > Novipirellula. The sequence goes on from CAXBHV010000065.1 coordinate 8,507, forward strand.
AAATCCGACTCGAAAAACATCCCAACGCGCCGTCTTGGCGGTTGGTCGGCTCAGTCGGCGAAGGCATCTTCTGTCACAAACCGTGTACGGTTAGCGGTGGCGGTAAGAGCGAAATCAGCAAGAGCCTTCGCGACTATATGTTGTATGGCCCAATCTTTGTCACTGATCGTGAAAAAGACTTTGCGAAACTCGACGAGATCTTCTCGCGTTCCTATCACGACCGTTGGTCCAAAGAGTACACCGGCCGCACGGACTACACCGAGAAGCCGAGCCGCCCCGTGCTCGATCCAAGTCGAAGCCTCGGCAGCGTGATTCAATTGTTGACTCCGTCACCGGACTACAACGAAGACTACAACAAGTGGCTTCGTGATATCCCCGAGCATGTCTATTCGATGGCTTTGATCATCAAGCGTTTCATCCGCTCGGGAATGGAAGAGAATTGGCACGAGCATTTCGGGGTCGATATCGTTAACGGCTCGGCGGGTCATGAACTGAAGATCGGCGACCGGACGCTGGTGGGAACCTATTTGCGAGTGGGTTGGGACAATAATCGCTGGCGAACATTCAAATTGCGTCAAGACTTTATTGCTGCGGACAAGGTCCAGCGTGAGGACGACATCAGCGCTAGCGTTGTGGCGCCCGCGGATGTTTTGGGCGACGTCGGTAAAGCGATCACGCCAGCGGGAAGCTACAAGTTCGTCGAAAATTGCGAATATCGATTATTCCAACGTCCTGATGACGCCGTGCATCGTGGATTGGACAAGCAAACCGAACTCGATTTATCGCGTCCGGACAGCTTCATCAGCAACTTCGAGCCATTGACGACGTCGCAAGCGCGCGAGATCGTCGACGATGCAATCGAGTTCGACAAATTCACTGGCCCGATGGCAACGATGCTGGCTAAGGCCGCCGAAGCCAAGGACGGTTATGTCGTCAGCACGGCGAACCCACGGATCGTCAACGGTGCGCCGACCAAGAATCCACGTTACTTGCAAGACCGCCCGGACATGGTCAACGCGCGTGACACCTATGTCGCGATGCGAGGCACGCAATTGCACCGCGGGCTTGCCGAGGATGCTCCGATCCACGCTCCGGTCGGCGCCGTGTTGTCGGGACGTCGCAACAATCCACCAGACCCCGTTGCCGGATTCCGCTCGCTTGCGGTCTACTCGCCGCTGCACTATCAAGAACTGCCTGAGTTGTTGATGGATTACGTTTGCTCGTTGACGGGCAAAAGCCCGAGTACCACGGGCGCAGGCAGCGAAGGCGCTTTGACCAAAGGTCCCTTTAACGCGCTGATGCCGTCAGTCGATTTGAATTCGACCGTGGTGTCATTGATTTTGACTGGACTGGGTGGTTTCAGTACCGCAGCGGGTCACGTTGGGCCTCGCTTCGAAGTCGGTCACGATATCTCGCTGTTAATCCCCGAAGTCTGGTGCCGTCTGGGCCCCGAAGAACGTGATCCTGCGGTCATGATTAAGGGCAAGATGCTCGAAAAGATCGAGGATTTTCATCACGGCGATTTGCATGTTCCTGCCAGCCGCTTGGGATACCGCATTACGACCCGCTTTGTCCGCACCTATTTGGCTCGCGTGTTTGATAATCCATCGAAGGTCTTCACGCCTGAAATCTTGCAACCAGAACTGCAAGACATGGATTCGTTTGTTGACGGCATCATGCATATTACAGAAGCCCAGAAACGAGTCGCGTTGGCCTACATGGAAGACGGCGGCTTTGAATTGGCATGTCCTCCGCTGCAAGCGGTCTTGAACATCATGGCATACGGAGACCACGAAGGCAAAACCGTAAGCGATCCTGAGATTCGCAAATTGTTTACGCGAGATTCGTTGCTCAGCAGCGATTGGTACGCGCGGCGATTGCAGAAGAAACAGAATCGCGATATCGACCATTGGCGTGCCTTCGAAGCACGGCTCAAAGGAATCGTCGAGCATTCCAAACAGAATGATTCGCCGATCGATTTGGAGTTGGCCGATCGCTTGGGGTACGCGTCAGAGATGCTGGCACGTGTCGAATCGCCCGACTATCTCGAAGAGTTGGTGGGTACGATTGGCGCGGATCCAATGCAGCCCAGTTTGACCGACAAATCGATGGTCAACCGCTTGGCGAGCAGTCGCTAGGCCTTGCCAATCGCGTGGCTGCGGCCCATCGAGTTGGCTTGTCGCTAAAATTTCGCCGGTTAACACACCACCGGCGAATTTTTTCCAGGTAAAATGGTGCACTCTGTCCCACCATTTCTGCTTCCTTCCTGGAAAGATTTTAGCATGCAAAAACTATCTCGACGTCAATTCACCTCGGCGGCTGCAGCGACTGTCGCTGCAGCATCGCTGCCACGTGCTCAGCGGTTCGCACACGCTGCAGGCCCCAACGACAAACTTGGCGTTTGCATCGTCGGAGTCAACAGCCGCGGCAACGAGCACATCCGTGGCTTCAATCATGATCCGCGCACCGAGATTCGCGCGATTGTCGATATTGACGAAAGTGTTGGGAAGCAACGCGTTGCGAGGGTCAGCGAGATGCAGGGCAGCAAGCCCGAGTTCTTTACCGATGTGAGAGATGCATTGGAAATGAACGGTCTGGATATTCTGACCTGCGCCACCCCCAACCATTGGCACGCTTTGATGGGCGTATGGGCGATGCAAGGCGGCAAAGACGTCTACATCGAGAAACCGATCAGCCACAACATTCACGAAGGTCGTGCGTTGGTGGCCGCCGCCGAGAAATACGGCCGCATGTTCCAAACCGGAACCCAATCCCGCAGCAGCAGCGCTTGCCAGGACGCCGTCCAGTTCATTGCCGACGGTGGCATCGGAGAAGTCAACTTTGCTCGCGGTTTGTGTTACAAACGACGTAAATCGATCGGCGCGCTCGGCGATTATCCGATCCCCGAAAAAGTGAACTTTGATCTTTGGAGCGGGCCGGCAAGCTTCACCGACCCCAAGGTCACACGAAAGCAATTCCACTACGATTGGCATTGGCAACGTCACTACGGCAACGGTGATTTGGGGAACCAAGGACCGCATCAAACCGACATCGCACGCTGGGGATTGGGCGTTAATCGTCACCCCAATTCGGTGCTCACCTACGGCGGCCGACTGGGTTATCAAGCCGAACGCAACGATCCCAATTACGTCGATGCCGGCGACACCGGAAACACCGAAATTTCGATTTACGATTACGGTGACAAATGCCTCGTCTTTGAAACTCGCGGACTTGATTGCTCGACCACCTCGGGCGACGAAATCGAAAGTTTCTTTGGCAAAGGAAAAGGCAACAAGATTGGTGTGATTTTCTACGGTAGCGAAGGTTACGTTGCCCAGACGTCTTACGATCACTGTGCCGCGTTTGACAAGAACAAAAAGCTGATCAAAGAGTTCAAAACACGTAATGTTGGCGACGCTCACTTTGCCAACTTCATCGATGCGTGCCAATCGCGTGATGCGTCCAAGTTGAATGCCGATGCAACCACAGGTCACTTGTCGGCCGCGGTCAGCCACCTTGGCAACATCTCGTACTACGTTGGCGAGCAGAACCACGCTTCTGCCGACGAGATCAGCAAGGCGCTCGCAAAGATCAAGAGTTTGGACAACAACCAAGAAACGCTACAGCGAACCGTCGAGCATCTGACCGCCAACGGTGTCGACCTCGGAAAAACACCGATGTCGCTGGGAGCCCATCTGAAGTTTGATCCCGAAGCCGAGAAATTTATCGGCAACGATGAAGCCAACGCAATGTTGACTCGCGAATACCGCAGCGGCTTCGAAGTCCCCTCAGCGGAAAACGTCTAAGCGGAACTGAACTGCTAAATCGTTGGTCTTTTATTGACTGTTCGATTACGTAATATTCCTTCTACCTCTCCACCAACTTTAAAACTGCTGATTTAGTACGACACCACCGCGCTTATGTTAG
>CAXBHV010000066.1:0-12428 GCA_963974855.1 uncultured Rhodopirellula sp.
CTTCTGCTGTAACTTCAACGAACTGACCAACACGGCAGACCAACTGCAATGTGATGATAGGCCTGATGTGATTTTGGCCGAACCGGTGGGCAGCTGCACCGACCTCGTCGCCACGGTCGTCCAGCCGCTGATGCAATTGTTCGGCGATCGTTTCGATGTGGCACCGTACGGAGTGATCTTGAAACCAAGTCATGGTCGGCGGATTTTGAAGGGTGACCCCAAGGCGGGCTTTTCCCCAAAGGCGGCTTACATCTTTAAAAAGCAATTGGAAGAAGCCGATTTTGTTCTGATCAATCGTGCCGATGAATTGTCCGAGCAAGAATTAGACGAACTGACGCGGTTGGTTGCGAGCGAAGCGCCGAATGTTCCCCTGCTGCGAATTTCAGCGAAGACGGGCGAAGGCTTTGATGCGTTCTTAGAGCTGTTGGACCAACGAGGCGACTTTGGCCGCCGCATTTTAGAGATGGACTATGACGTGTACGCCGAAGGCGAAGCGGAACTCGGTTGGTTGAACATGAGTTTGACTGCGACGTCCGAGTCCGAGTTTGATCTAGACGCTTTGGTGCTGGACATTGTCAATCGGTTGCGGACATCGCTAGCGACGGCCACGGCGGAAACCGCCCACTTGAAGGCGATCGGTTTGTCCGATGGGGCGCATGCAGTTGCGAATCTCGTCAGTAGTGATACTGCTGCGGAATTGTCGCTGACGTCGGAATGCAAATCCAAGTCTGCCGAATTGGTAGTCAACGCGCGAGTGGCGATTGATCCCGAGCAGTTACAAACGTTGGTCGAGACGGCGGTGGAGCAAGCGTGTCAATCGCATGGTGCAAAAGCGGAAGTGCGTCAAACGCAAGCGTTCCGCCCCGGCCGCCCCGTTCCAACCCATCGCATGACCGACGCCGGGTAGGCATGTGGGATAGGCTTCTAGCCTGTCATTTTGTGGGCTGGAACGCAGCGTAGCGGAGTTCCGGCGTGGCGGCAGTGACGAATTTCCCATCACTTTCGCATCCGCCGGATCTGCGTCGCTACCGCGACTTGGGTCTGGCTTACGCAATGTCGCCCGACGACTCCGCTCGTCGGTTTCCCGGTTCTAACAATATCGCCGAAAGTCTTGGCGACTTTCGCTACGGGGAGATTGCTCCTGATGACAGGCTAGAAGCGTATCCCACATTGATTGCTCTTGATGACAGGCTAGAAGCCTATCCCACATTGGTCAGGTGGTGCTTTAGGCCTTCCATGACGCCGCTGGTCGCTTTTTGATTGGCCAGAAAGACGTAGTCGGCGGTGTTGGCGAGTCGATGCGCTTCGGTGACGTTCTGCTTCAGCTCGTCCGACGCGTTGTGCACCACGATTGCTCGATAACCTGCGGTTAACGCCGCCAAGTCGTTACCGGAATCTCCGGCGAACACGATCGCTTCGGAATTAACTGCCATGTGCTCGGCCCACCAGCGAAGGGCATACGCCTTGGAAACCCCGCTCGGCAAAAGATCTATCAAACCGTCGTTATTGAAGGGATCCACACTGGCAATGATCGAATAGGGAGCCGAGATGCGGTCCAATCGCGTCTGGAATCCTTCGACGATCGGTGCCAATCGTGACGCGTCGGCATAGTAGCTGAGTTTGAATGGCCCTTGCTTCTCGGCCTCTTGCTCTCGAGTCCCCTCGATCCCCGAAAACTCTTTCATCAGATCGGTGGTCGTGATCGGACCCACGATCGCCGCTAAATCATCGTGGTACGCTTGGACCCGTTCCATTTTTTCGTCTGCCGAGCCGGCGGAACCCGTACGACGCATGATTGTGGTCCCGACGTCACAGATGATCCATTCGGGATGAGGCAAAGCGTGCTCTTCGATCGCACCTTGCACCGACGCAAAATGACGCCCCGTGACGAATAGCAATTCGATGCCGTGGTCACTCAAAAATCGCTGGACCTCGGCGAGATCACTTCGATTTTCGAGGTTGTTGTCCAGCGGAATGAACGTGCCGTCCAAGTCAGTCGCTAGTACTTTCAAATCCATTTTCGGTTCACACTCGCATTAACCACAAAGTTTCATAAGCATCCACCACGATATCGTCGCTCGTGCCGAATTCGCGATCGGTCAACGCGTCTTTAAAGAATCGTCCGAGCCCAACAGTACGCAATCGATTGCCGTCCACCGATTGAGGTTGATCGGTAAAGTTTGCGATCACGATCAAGCGGTAACTTTCATTGATGCGAATGAAGCTCAGCAGATGTTTATTGCCAGTCGCGATCAGTTCCATTTGTTGGCCGGCCAACGCGGGCAACGCCTTTCGTGTCGCGATCAATTTTTGCAGCGATCGAAAGATGCGTTTGCGAATCGATCCACTGCCCGAGGCGATTGTGTCATTCAATTCGTGCAAAAATTCCCACTGCATCCGCGGCCGATGCACCCAGCGAGTGTCGCCGGCTTTGGCGGGGTCTTTGACGAAATCGTAATCGTTCAACATCCCGCATCCGGCGAATCGACATTTCTTTTTCGTGTTCATCGCCTTCTTCGATCGCGTGCTCGAGTCCTGCCAACGAAGCCAACGTGCCAGCGATTCGCATGTCGCCCGTTTCGACATTCTCTTGAAACGGGACACCTCGTGCAAACGAGTCTTTGAATTGCCCAGTGTAAAATTGATTCAAGAATTGGCGATGGTCGTAGGCGTTGATCCCCAATGCTGCGGCGTCGGCATCGTCGAACGTCCAGCCGATGTCGTCATGACAGCGCAGATAGTTGACCCAGCCTGTATGCTTGGGCAACTTGTGTCGATGGCTCAGTGAACGAGTCAGCAAGCGTGTCTCGTGGGTGGCAAGCGATTCCCACAACAACGCCATCAGCGTCGGGTTGTACGAAATCTGGCACTCCTCGGGACTGATGTATTTGACTACATCGTCGGGATGCACAATCGCTTCGGACTTGAACAACAAACTGGGCGTCGCGATCCGAGCTAGCCGGCTGAAGGCTTGAATCAGCGTATGAGCTTCGGGCAAATTTTCGCAACTTGTGCCCATTTGTTTCCAAACGAACGCGACCGCATCGAGCCGCAAGATGTCGATCCCGGTGCTCGAGATAAAGTACATCTCCTCCAGCATCGCACGGAACACCGCCGGGTTGCTGTAGTTCAAATCCCACTGGAAACTGTTGAACGTCGTCCACACCCAACTCTGCATTCCGTCGTGCCAAGTGAAATTTCCACGGCGTACGGTAGGAAAGATCTCGCGGAGTGTGCGTTCGTATTGATCAGGCAGCCCACGATCGGGAAAGATGTAATAAAAATTCTGGTATTCGGGGTCGCCCGATTGTGCACGTTTTGCCCAATCGTGGTCATCCGAGGTGTGGTTAAAGACGAAGTCCAGCACCAACACGATTCCGGCCTTGCGAAGCTCGTTTGCCAAGTTTCGCAAGTCATCGATCGTCCCCAACCGCGGGTCCACGCTGCGGTAGTTGCTGATCGCATAACCGCCATCGTTGTCGCCTGGGCGAACCGCGAACAACGGCATTAGGTGCAGATAAGTCAGCCCGAGTTCTTTGAAATAATCAATCGAATCCGCGAGCTTGCCAAGATTTTCGCTGAACAGATCGACGTACAACGCCCCCCCCACGATTTTTTCCGAAGCGAACCAATCGGGTTCGTTGATCCGGTGTCGATCGAGTTCACGGAGTTCTTCGGGGCGATCCAGCCACGCGTGGGCTGACGTCAGCAGGATTTGCTCGAGATGATAGAAGAAGTCGTACCGCGTGCCGTACAACTGGAACAGCAGCCCAAAGAGCTCTTCCCAGTTGTCGATCAGACGCACGCCGAATTCATGACGCAGTTCTTCGTCGGCGTCATTCGCGTCCCAGAACGCTTGTAGCCGAGGCGACAAACGCTGTAACGAAAGATCGGCTTCGTAAGAGAGTCCGCTGGCGTGCGACGTGCTGCTGCCGTTGCGGATTCCTTTAGGATTCGATCTGATCATTGGGAATTACGATATTCTCTAAAAAATTGTAGTAGTCGATGCCTTCGATAATACCTCGCGCGTGCGGTTGCTCGGCAAAATATATTCGAGGATGGTTGCGAAGTCGATTCAATTCAGGACTGTAGTTGGCGACGACTACCCCCAGACTGCGGCCCTGCAACATGCCGGCGTCATTTCCGCTATCGCCGGCCACCAGGACATGTTCGGCTGAAAAGCCCCATTTCCACATTAAATGGCGTATCGTCATGTCGCTGCCGCCGCGGACGGGAATGATGTCAAGATACATGCCCAACGACAACAGAACCTTAGCACGTAATCCAGCCGAGCGCAGATGTTTCTTTATCTGCATCGTAGACGGCGCCACCTTGTTGTCTATCTCATAACTGATTTTGAACTCGGATTGGTTCGAGTCGTCCTGGCGAAATAGACCCGGTATCCCGTCCATCACCTTGCGAATTTCGTCGGGTTTCCACGCATAGTTAATCTGTTTCCGCCAACTGCGGTCGGGAGTCAATTTTTTTCCGTAATGCAGCTGCGTGCCGGCATCGGTGTCGATCACGTCGGGACGCGGCAGCCCCAGTTCCTCGATCAATTCCATCGCACTATCAAGCCGCCGACCGGTCGCGATACCAAACCCGATGTGGTCATGTTGCTCAAGCAACGCAGCAAATTGGGCAAGTGCCTCGTCGTCGCCGGATAACGTATTGTCGAGATCAGTCACAATCAAGCGATCAAACTCAGGCAACCGCCGGGCCCGCGGGGCGCTGACGAGCGCCGGAACCGACGAATGCTCGAGGATATCGTCCAAGTCACGCAGGTAACGATGAGCGTGATTGCTCCACGAATAATGTTTGCGTGTCCCTTCGATCCCGGCTTTGGACCACGCTTCCCATTGCTCGGGTTCGGTCAACGCTCGCAGCAACGCTTTCTCGATCATCTCGTCGTCGACGGGATCGATAAGCAGCCCGTTATTGCAATTCGCGATGATGTCACGAGGCCCGCCATCATTGGTCGCCACAATCGGCAGCCCCGTCGCTCCGGCCTCTAACAACGTCAATCCAAATGGCTCGGTTAAGGCAGGGTTAATGAACACGCCCTTGCCTTGTGCCGCAAACCGATACAAATCAGGCACATCGCTTGGCGAGTGCGTTTTCGGATAGGCAACATGTCCATACAAATCGTATTTATCGATTCGGTGCAGGACGCTATCGAGGACGCGGCGTTGTGCCTTGGGCAATTCCAAGATGTCGTTACGCGAACCCATCACTAAAACGAGGTTTGCCAACTTCTGAAGCTGCTCGCTTTGCCCGTAAACGTCAACAAGCTTGGTCAGGTTTTTGCGTTCATCGGGTCGCGCCATCGTCAAGATCATCGGCTTATTCGGATCTCGCAAAAACGGATCCAACGCTTCGGCGATCGCAGGACGTTTCCAATCCGACGTGGCCGGAGAGAACCGTGACAAATCGACGCCCGGCGGTATCACTTCCATGCGTGACGGCACGTAATGGTCATACAGTTCGTATTGCTGCTGGACCTCTTGCGTCGTACTGGTCACGACCATCGACGCGGTCTCCAGGGCGATTTCCTCCGCTTCGGTGCGAAGCGAAAACTTGTAACGCCGATCCAGCGATGCAAGATTATCTTTGTTCAACGACAAGCGTTGCCGCTTCACCCGGCCAAGCGAATGCCCTGTGAAGATAAAGGGAACGTGTAACAACCGGGAAAGCTGTGCCCCGGCGAGTCCCGCGTCGGCATAGTGACCGTGGATGATGTCGGGAATTCCCGTGCGCCGAAAATGCACAAGTGTCTGGTCAATAAAATGGTCAACGTAGGGCCACAGTGCTTCTTTCTTCAGATAGCGTTTGGGGCCAAACGGAATGCGGATTAGCTTGGCGTTTTCGCTGATCTTCTCTTCAAGTTGTGCATAGTCGTCCGACACCTTGGGATCGATGATCTGGCGAGTCAACAACTCGACTTCACGGACATTCGGTTGCGACGCGAGTTCGCGAGCAAGTTCCAGCACGTAAATCACTTGGCCGCCGGTATCTGCATCACACCCCAACTCGGGCTCGTGAGCGCGAATCAATCCGTGCAAGCTGATCAACGTGATCTTCAATCCGTCCTCGCGGTCGAGGAGTCGATTCGATCGCGAACTCTTAATCTCAGCAGGCTCTTCAGGCTTCGTTTCAGGCATAACCTTGACGTTTCTGTTGGAGTAGTTGAACAATAATGTTTGAGCGGGCAACAATGATTCAGCGGGGTTTGCTAATTGGCTATTGTAGCGTGCGGCGGATCGGAAATGATGTCCCCAACGCCGCAGCGAACGACGTCGGCCCTTGTTTTTCCAACGTTTTACACGTCGCCACCAGAGCACTCGTGCCGTATTGCTAACATCCCCGACGCGATTGGGGCCGAGGCTCGCACCTTACCCAGCGTTTGATGGTCCGGGGCTGCCCCTTCGTGTGCGATTGACTCGTTATTCCAGTTGGTAAATCGACTCATCGTTCGAGGTGGCGCCTCGCAGACCGCAGATACGCGACGCGAAACCAACGGCGCGATCGATCACTTGTTGATAGGAGATCCCGGCCAAAATCCCATCAATCGTGGCTGCCGCAAAACCATCCCCCGCGCCCACGGTATCGACCATCGATTCCGGTGGCGGAGCCGATGCAAAATAGGTCTGATCATGCGTGATCGCGTAGGCACCACGTGCACCGCAAGTGATAAAGTAGACCACCGCAGTACCATACAGACTTGATACTTTTTCCACCGCCCGTTTGACATCATCCTCCGTTTCACATGGCATTCCCGTAATACCTGCAAGCTCTTCGTCGTTTAGCTTGACGAAGTCAGCTCCCTCAAGCAGTTCCGGCAACCATTTCGCGTCAAACCACGGCTCACGTATATTGATATCGACAAATCGAGACGCAGTTGAATTGGCGATCCAGTGCTTCAGTGTGTCACGCGTTTGCTCGCCTCGCCAAGCGAGCGTGCCATGATAGAAAACCGAGTGCTCTTCGTAAGCCGATGATCCCGATCCGAAAGTGGTTGCCGTATCACCGGCCGAAGGATTAAACACTGGGCTCTGAATGAAGTCATAGGCACACGGATAGACAATCTCGTAGGACGGTTGCCCATTTTCGAGCGTGACCTTGACCGCCCCCGTCTGATGTTCCGGGCTGGTTTGTAGACCGTCAAGTTTCATACCCCAATTCGCCATTCGTTCTTTGATTTGCTTTCCTTCTTGGTCGTCACCCACTGACGACACAAACGTCGGTTTACGACCGAACCCCTGCAGATTCCATGCCACATTAAACGGAGCTCCGCCAAGAATACTGCGTCCATCAGGAAAATGATCGAGCAATACTTCACCAATAATCAGAGGCGTGCCACGGAACTCAAGACTGGTTTTGGGGGCAGTGGAATTCATGGGATCACGTTTATCGCGTTAGTGGTTGACATCTCGTTAGCGAATGGAAGTTACATTGTACGGGATTGCCACGCGAATGCGAGTTCCGTCCAGGCAGAGACCAATCACGTCCATCCAGTGATGATGTTCAACGTGAAAGCAACGCCAAGACGGGCTCCGGCGTGTGCACCTGCACCCTTCCTACAACGGACTTCGTTTAATGCAAGGTCGACCATCGTCAATCAAGACATCGCTATTGGCTAAAGACTCGGAACCGGCGGCAAGAGCGACGGGCATCTGAGCGAGAATTTCAAGATGCCCCACGGCGAAGCGAATTATTGGCGGAGTGGGGAATCAGAGAAGACGCCCGACCAAAGTCGACGTCGCCATCGCCGTGCACACTGTAGCGTTGACTGGTGCGATGGATATCAACCAGCTGGCGACGGTAGCTGCCGCTATCTCATTGCCACGACTCAGACCACTCACGCCATTGAACATGTATTAGGTCTAAGCAGGTAAGCAGGAATCATTAGGTGAAATCCCGTTAGCCGTTCGGGCGAACGCGGTGAAGTATTTTTTCTTATAGAGCTTGTGCAAATTTAGCGTAGCGGAAGTCGTCAAGACTTTCGTTTCCATGGCGTCTGATCCCCCAGAACTCTTGACGAGTTCCGCTATAGGAAATGCTTCACAGCATTGGGTTTAGGCGCTAGCCTTGGTCCATCGCCCGAACCGTGGCTTGCAGTTGTGAGCCGTGGGCCGTAAGGCACCGGGTATTGCGTGGAACCCGGCCGCTCACGCGCGAGCGGCTCACTAAATCAACAACCCTAACTGCTTACAACCTACAAGTAGCGGAAGTCGTCAAGACTTTCGTTTCATGGTGTATGCCCCGAAACTCTTGACGAGTTCCGCTACGAAATGCTTCACAGCGTTGGGTTTTGGCGCTAGCCCTGGTCCAGCGCCCGAACCGTGGCTAGCAGTTGTGAGCCGTGGGCCGTAAGGCACCGGGTATTGCGTGGAACCCGGCCGCTCACGCGCGAGCGGCTCACTAAATCAACAACCCTAACTGCTTACAACCTACAAGTAGCGGAAGTCGTCAAGACTTTCGTTTCATGGTGTATGCCCCGAAACTCTTGACGAGTTCCGCTACGAAATGCTTCACAGCGTTGGGTTTTGGCGCTAGCCCTGGTCCAGCGCCCGAACCGTGGCTAGCAGTTGTGAGCCGTGGGCCGTAAGGCACCGGGTATTGCGTGGAACCCGGCCGCTCACGCGCGAGCGGCTCACTAAATCAACAACCCTTACTTCTTACAACCTACAAGCAGTAATGAATGTGTGCGAAAAGAACCAGTGAATAAGTACGCAAATGATGTGCCTCGAAACCTCACTACTTTTTTTATATGTGTGCATTGCGTTAAGGACTTACTATTTCCAGTAATGTTTTTTTCTGCGTCTTGTAAATGTAGAAATTTGCAAATCTTTTACTTGCAAAGCATATAACTTAACGATACAAATCTCAGGAGTACTAGGGAAACCCCATGCGTTCTGCAGTGGGGGATTTGAAGCAAGTACGGAGTGACGCTGAGAGCGTTTGGTAGCTATGGCACCCAAGCATTTCATCCGAATCATCAGTACGGCACCGACACCCCTGCGTGGACGTCGAGAAAAGAATCCCCTGCCTCAACGCGGCTTTACGCTCGTTGAATTGCTGGTGGTGATTAGCATCATCGGTGTACTCTTATCGCTCAGCATGTCCGGTGTTCAAGCAGCTCGCGAGGCTGCACGACGAACGCAATGTTCAAATCGCTTGCACCAACAAGCTTTGGGGCTGCATCAGTTCCATGCTACTTTTAATACGCTTCCCCTCGGCAATGATCGCTTAAGTCTTCGCAACCAATCATGGTGTTCCGCGATCCTAGGCAACATTGAGCAATCGGCAATTGCTTCGTCCTATGATCGCAAACTTGCGTGGGACGCCTATCCACTGAATGCCTCCCTCGGCAAGACCGTTATCCCCACCTTCCGCTGTCCGTCATCCGTTTTGGACGTCGAGGGCGATACCGACTATGCCGGCATGATGGGCAGCGCATTGGCATCCGAGCGTGCTCAAGCGGGAGTCGATTTAAACAACGGCGTTTTGATTTCGTCGTCGCCCCGACGTTTAAACCCGGTGTCACTACCTGAAATCATCGACGGCACGAGTTACACCATTGCCTTATGCGAGGTCGTCGATCGTCTGCCGGAGTCGTATGGATTGTGGGCCGATGGCCGTAACACGATCTCTCACGACAACGGCGGCATTAATATCGACAATAGCGGCGAAATTTTCAGTTTTCACCCAGGCGGGGCGCAGGTCGCGTTTTCCGATGGTGCGGTGAAATTCCTGACTGAATCCATCGACGAAGCACTAATTGGCGCCCTGTGCTCTCGCTATGGTCACGAGTCGGTTAACGAAGTTTTTGGTCATTAGCAACATTTGGCCAACAACACCAACACGCCACCCACGTTCCCTCCCCAACCTCAGTTCGCCCACCTTGAAAGGAGTATTCACCGGTCTCGAAGCGTTCCCCCAAGGTGCTGAGTGAATTTGCAAGTCACCGCAAAGCTCGGAACTTGTTCATCAAGCAGCCTTGGTGCTCAGCTAGTTTTCACTCCAAGTTTTAATCCCTGTATCGCAAACAAAGAGAGTCCTCCCATGTACAAACTATGTCTTGCTGCGTTGATCGCATTCGCTGTCCCCTCCGTTGCCACCGCAGGCGGAGGCGGAAGCAAAGAGCTAGGAAAAATTCGTGTCAACAACGACAGCCAACTGGTCGCCTATGTAAGTGTTGACCCGAGCAATGCGTTGAAAAACGCAAACGCATCTAACTTCACCAAACTTGGCGGACGCATTTTGAATCCGGGTGAATCGACGGAGTTCAAAAATTTGAAAGATGGTTTCCATGCCGTTTTCAGCACGCTAAAACCCGTCAATGTAGTCCCCACTCCCGCCGATTTTACGTCCAAGCAATTGGGCGTTAAGAAAGCTAACACTACTTTCGTCGCCGCGTTTTGACGATTGCAGTGACGTGCCTAATCAGGTTTTAATGTGAGTAAGTTCCATCTGGATTTCTGGTTCCCAGGTTCTGCCTGGGAACCTAATGCCTCGCAGGCTCTGCCTTTTCAATATTGGTAGACGAGGGGGAGCCTCGGGTGCAGTGCGTTCCATGACAGTGCCTAGGAACGAGGGTTTCGATCGCTGGCGAGTCAAGGTAGCGAACCTATTCAACTGGTCCAATTCCACTTCGGCGCATGTCTCTTCGCTTTCCCACAATCGGACTTTAAAGGCCGCAGCGCCGGTACCCTCTAGGATCTTGGGACACACATCGTTCAACAAATGCAGCGCCATGTTTTCGGCAGTCGGGTTGGATGCCAATTCGTAGATGCGATGAGGCTCGGACGAGCGGATTGCGGCGAGTCCATTTTCGTCTTGATCCCACAAGATAAACGTGTGGTCCCAATTTTCATCCAGCCATCCTTTCCAGGATGCGGCCCACCGAGTCCTGCTCGTGGCCGGTGACATAGATTTCCACTACATAATTATGCCCATGCAAATTCTGGCATTTGCCTTCGTGACCGACCAATCGGTGGCCCGCACAGAACGTAAAACGTCGCATGATGCTCAATGACATCGTTTATCTTCCTCGAATCGATACAAAATCCGTGCTGCAATCCACAGCATGATGGATGGGAATAAGGGGGGACCTGCTTCATCGGCATCATAGAGTATGTCCCAATCATCGCGAATCGGCCTGGTTTCTTCGCCGTCAAGAAAATGGCACACTATGCGAGCGTTAGGGTCACGGAATGATCCGTGATGAAACTGTCATCCACCGATACCAAGAATTTCAAATCATGCCTGAAACTAACCAAGCCACCGCACTTAGCGTCCCCACAACCGATGCATTGCGTTTTTTGCCCGAAGGCCCGTTTGCCCTTGGTGACAGCCAATTCTCGTGGGTGGGAATCCAACACGGATCGGATTCTAAAAATGGCTCGCTGAATCTGTACAACCTGGCGACTCAGACAAACCAGTCATTTGACTTGCCGGGACGCCCAGGATTCGCATTTCCCTGTACAACCGCGAACCGATTCATCGTCGGTTGCGAGCGTTCACTTGGTTTCTTTGACACGGTGACGGGAACGTTTGAGTCGTTTCAGGACGGTGTCGACAACGACGTCGAAAACACGATTATCAATGACGGTACTTTTTTTGAGAACAATTTGGTGTTTGGCACCAAAGACCTCGAGTTTGCCACGAAAAAAGCGGGCCTCTACCTGTATCGAGGCCGCGACTCGAAACTGATCCGACTGCGAGACGACCAGATTTGCAGCAACGGAAAATCGATTGTCAAAAACGCCGATGGATCGCTGCATCTTTACGATATCGATTCACCGACTCGACAAATCGTCCGCTATGACTTGGATATCGACGCGGGAACGCTTAGCGATCCCACCGTCGTCATCGACCTGACTAAAGATCCCGCGGTCCCTGACGGAGCGATCCTGACGCCTGATGGCAAACAAATCATCGTCTCGATGTTCATGCCGGATGTTGCCGACTTTGGAACGACCCGCATGTACGACATCGCTTCGGGCAATCTTGTGTGTGAATGGCAAACTGCCGGGTCTCCGCAAAACACATGTCCTGCACTTGTTCGGCACGAGGGCAAGATTCAATTGGTGATCACGACTGCGGTAGAAAACATGAACGCCGATGCAAAGGCGAAATGTCCCAACGCGGGGCAACTGTTCTTAGCGGAAACCGACATCGTCGATAACGGTGGCCCAATCAACGAGTTTTATCCCGCGTAGTGAAATTTTCCGTAGCGAAACTCGCCAAGAGTTTCGGGGCCGCGAGGACGGACGAAAGTCTTCGCGACTTTCGGCACCGCAACTTGCCCCGGCCTATTCACTACCACCAAAAGACTTCTATGAGGGAAGTTGCTCTTGATGACAGGCTAGAAGCCAATTCCGTTCGGCACTCAGGTTGCAGTACATGCGTCACGCCGTGGCATT
>CAXBHV010000067.1:0-12400 GCA_963974855.1 uncultured Rhodopirellula sp.
ATCATAGCGTTCTTTGGTAGCGTGTTACCTCGCCCGAGCTTTAGCTTGGGAGAAGTCCAACGGGCCCTTTAGACCTCGTTCGGGTGAGGGCGACCGAGCAACTTGGCGGGCCGTCAGCTTTGACTTGCTCAGTCGCCCGCTTCTCGCATCAAAACCCTTCGAGCTACTTAGCCGCTTCGGCTGGCTTCGTTTCGGCTGGCTTGGCTTCTTCTTTGGCCTCCGGCTTCGCCGATTCCTTTTCCGCCTGGGCTTTTTCAGCAGCTGCCTTATCTGCTGCGGCTTTCTCAGCAGCAGCCTTCATCTCCGCTTGCTTCTTCTTTTCCGCTTCTTCCTTTTGCTTCTTTTCCTTTAGCTCGCGAGCCTTCTTTTCTTGTTCCTTTTTCTCACGTTCGATTTTCGCTTGCTTTTCTTTTTCTAAAGCTTCGAGCTCTTCTTTGGTCGGGCGGATCGGAAACGTGCCACTGGCCAATCCACGATCGACAATCCACACGTTCCGGAAACAAACCGGATCGCCATGGTCTTGGAACAAGGTGGGCAGCAAATTGGGTTCTTCGGGTTTTCCAGCACCAGTGGGTCCTGGCAACTCGACGTCATCTTGAATTTTCACTCCGTTGAGCCAACTGGTCACGTGAGCGCCACGGATCTTGTTGCCCTCAGCGTCCCAGCGTGCTGCGGTGAACTGAATGTCATAGGTTTGCCAACGCAGTGGCGGATAACACATGTTCAAATCGGGAGTGCGAAAACGGTAGAGCGCTCCACATCCGTTGAACACGGCTGGGGTAGCGAACGAATCGAGCACTTGGCATTCGTAACGGCCGTGCAAATAGATGCCACTGTTGCCGCGAGCTTGGTCGAGTGCCTCGGGCATGTACGGCAAGCGAAACTCGAGATGCAAATTGAAATCTTGCATCATCGGCTTGATCTTCGTGCCATGCATCAGCAACCCATCTTTGGTCATTTGGCCGTCGATAAACTGGTCCGTCGAAGTGCCATCAAACAGCACGACCGCATCTTTGGGCGCCGGAGCGTGCAGTGTCGAACTCTCACGCTCGACTCGCTTCAGTTCACCGATGCGGTTTCCCTTGCGGTCCAGAACCAGGCAGCCATCTTTTTCCACGAACACGGCGTAGGGGCCACCCGACAGCACGACAAAATCGTCACTGCGACGGCCGATCAATTGCACGATCTCGGTCTTGTGCCCTTCTTCGCCTGGCAAGCCGCCGAGGTACTGAATCGCCTCGAACGTATCGTTGCCGACAGGTCGAATTTGCAGGGCCACGACATTTTTATCTTCCGTATCGGTCTTGATCGGACCAACAAACTCGCCCATCAGCGAAAAATTGGGTTCCGAATCCGGCACCTCGGTGTAGACGGGGCCCTTCGGGCCAGCGGCCATCACGAGGGTGCTTCCGGACAAGCCGTCCGAGATCAGGAGAGCAAAACAGACGCTGGCGAGCGTGTATCGTGACCGAGAGATCATGTTGGTTTCGTTTCTGCGGGGGAAAAAGAGTGGTGGGAGAGATGTCAGCGGAAAGTCGCGATCGGCGATTACGGTCTGCGACCGCTCCTAAAATAGTTGGCGGGTCGCCCGTGGGCTACGGTTTTGCCGCGATTTCTGATTGCAAAACCCATCGTTTTGGCGAATATCCGCTTTACATGGTCGCACCCGGTGATTTGATTCCAGTTAAGATGTTTTGACGAAGAATTCTAGTCTCGGCTCCTCCAACCGACCACACACAGCATGAAATCCACCCTTCTAGCGACCTTATTCGCATTTGTCGCCACTGCGGTAACGCAAGCGGCGGCGCCCCCGAACATCGTCTTCATCTTTACTGACGATCACTGTGAACAAGCTCTCAGTGCCTACGATCCGGCCCGCATCACCACCCCGAACCTCGACCGCATCGCCAAACAAGGCATGCGGTTCGATCGCTGCTACGTCACCAATGCGATCTGTGGCCCCAGCCGAGCGGTGATCCAAACTGGCAAGTACAGCCATATCAACGGCTTCAAAACCAATCGCGATCGCTTCAACGGCGATCAGCAAACGTTTCCCAAACTGCTCAAGGCCAACGGCTATCAAACCGCCGTGGTTGGCAAATGGCACCTCGTTTCCACCCCGCAAGGCTACGATTATTACGACGTCTTGAAGGGGCAAGGCCCGTACTACAATCCGCCGATGTTGACCGCCGGACCGGATGGCAACCCCGTCATGCGGCCTCACACCGGATACACAACCGAGATCATCACCGACAAAACATTGACGTGGCTCAAAGAGCAACGCGATCCCAACAAACCCTTCATGCTGATGTGCCAACACAAGGCACCGCATCGCAATTGGATGCCCAGTCCTAAATATCTCAACTGGCTCGACGACGTCACGGTCCCCGAGCCTGAAACGCTATGGGACGACTACTCGGGGCGTACTCGATCCGCGGCACGTCAACAGATGACGATCAAGGAACATCTCAACTCCAACGACCTGAAACTAACCGGTTATGGCACGATGAATGCCGAACAACGCAAGACTTGGGATGCCGCTTATGGACCCAAGAACGAAGCGTACAAAAAGGCGCAGGCCACGATGACCGAGAAAGAGATCGTCCAGTGGAAGTATCAACGTTACGTCAAAGATTACCTACGCTGCGTGAAGAGCGTCGACGACAGCGTCGGTGAGGTGCTGGACTATCTCGACGAAGCCGGTTTGGCGGACAACACCGTCGTCATTTACTCGTCGGATCAAGGCTGGTATTTGGGCGAACACGGCTGGTTCGACAAACGATGGATGTACGAAGAATCGCTCAAAACGCCACTGATGGTACGTTGGCTAGGCGTGGTGAAGCCGGGCACGGTCAACAACGACGTTGTTTCAAATCTTGATTACGCCGAAACGTTTTTGGACATCGCCGGAACCGACATCCCCAGCGACATGCAAGGCCGCAGTCTGGTGCCGATTTTCAAAGGCAACACCCCCGCGGATTGGCGAAAGACGTTTTACTATCACTACTACGAGAATCCGGGAGCTCATAATGTCGCGAGGCATTATGGAGTCACGAATGGTCGTCACAAGCTGATTCGCTTTTACGCACTCGAAGGCGAGTCGATCGATGATTGGGAATTGTTTGATCTGGAAAAGGATCCCAACGAACTGAACAGCGTCTATGCGAACCCCGAATACGCCAGCGTGCGGGCAGAGATGGAATCCGAGCTCGCTCGGTTGCGAAAGCAATACGACGATGAAACGCTCGACCCGATCCAGCCCATCCGCAAGCGACGCAAGTAGCAAAGCAGTGGACCGCTCGAGTTACCTCTCCCGAGCTTTAGCTCGGGAGAGGTCGAACGGGCCCTTCAGGCCTCGTTCGGGTGAGGGCCGACCGAGCAACTTGGTGGGCACATAGTCGTTGATCGCTCTGCGATCAAAACGCCCACTTCAGAACGCTGGAACTTCCTCAGCTCGACTGCACCTCGATACCGCTTTCGACTACCGACCGAACCTTCCCGCTGCAAACCGTCTCCAACTTCGATGTTGGAGCGGGTTGCTGGGGCGATAAATCCAGAAAAACCGGTGTGATCCGCTCCTCCGAGTGGGCAGCAAACGGTTTTGCGGGATTCGCGGGCCGTTTTTTTGGCGAACGAAACAAGCGGGACTTGACGAGGGGCTGGGGCAGTCAGTACGCTTTGCGACAGACAAAACGACCTTCAGGGGGATTAGCTCAGTTGGGAGAGCGCCTGCATGGCATGCAGGAGGTCATCGGTTCAAGTCCGTTATCCTCCATCTCTGAAGACCCGCAAAACGTTGAGAAAACGCCAGTTTGCTCCGTGTTTTGCGGGTTTTTCTTTGCGCCCTGCGTGCTCTTTGCGGGAACCTGCTGCGCCGCTTTCTGCGCCACTTTTGGATCCAACTGCGCCGGATTCTGCGCCGCCTTGCTGAAGTCCTCTTCAGTCACCAACAAGTAGCTTTTCCTGGCGATGGCGACGGAATTGCCGAGCCAAGCACAAACGACGTGGGTCGGGAACTCACGTTCGAGCTCCGTCTGCCTGCTGGCCCTCATCGAATGGAACAATCGCTTCCACGGCTCGACTTTGGCTCGCTTAAGAATCTTCAAGAACTGAGTCCTCAAGTTGGCGTTGGCCCATCCCCCTGGCCGCATCGCCGCATCGCGATAGGCTTGCTTGTCCACGACATAGGAATCAGGTGAGGGATAGCTCCCGCCTTTACAGGCCGCATCGAATGCCGCTTCCAGGTAAGGACGCAATTCTGGAAAGATTGGCACCTCTCGCACGCCACGCCCCTCATGGTGCTCCACTTTGCACTCAGGGACACGCATTCTCTCGGATTCCCAATCGACATCACCCCACTTCAACGAGAGCGTCTCCGACGGCGTCCGTAGCCCACCAAACCGACTCAACGCCACAATCGTGCCCCAAGTCGTATCGCAATGCTTAAACACCTTTTTAATGACCTCTCGCGAAACCTCAACATTCGCCTTGGCGGACGTTCCTTGCGTCTTAACCTTCGCGAAGGGATTTCTATCGATCAATTCCCAGTCGACTGCATCCTCAAAGAACTGACGCGAGAAACCGATTCGCTTGTGAATTGTCGTCGATGCTAAACCTCGCTCCTTGAGCTGCTTTGCAAATTGTTTCGCATGTCCCGTCGTTACCGCATCAAGTGCAATATCTGCCGGCATGTATTCGCGAAGCAACCTCATGACTTGCTCCCATACGATTTTGGTTGCTGGCTTCTTGCTCGGTGCATTTCGCAGAATGAAGTCCGTCAAGAATGCGTCGAGCGTGATGGAAGGCTCTGGTTCGGGTGCAACAATAGGGTCGAGCAATTCAACGCGTTCGAGCTTCGCACGCAATGTCGAGTTCACATCGGCCACCCAGAACGCTAAGTCGCGATCTATCGCACCCAAGATCCTAGCATTGAGCAGTCCTTCAACGCGATACTTGAGCGTATTGGCATCGGCCTTGGATATTTTCCCCAGACGAATCGTTTTGCGATCACCATCTGGGGCAACGAACAGTATCCGTTTTCGTCCATTGGGATCATTAGAAACACTAGCCACTGTCACAACTCCCGTTGTTGTCCCGAAGAAAGAAAACGTCGCGGCGGGCCAGCTCGGGTAGCTGGCGTTCGGCCGCTAAACCTAGCCGCGACGCTCTCACCATAAGCACGAAAGCGTCGCATAGCTAGTTATGTTCGAACCGCACGCATCAGATACATGTAGATTTGCCTCGTTCGCCGAAGCCGAGAACGATCAGCCAGGAAACAACAAGGGTTTGAAGATCACGTTGCTTTTACTTCCCTGCGGGAGAACCGCGTCAACATGCTTCGGCTTGGAATTGTGGCTCAGCCGTGCTTGTTATGCGTTGCTCTTCATCGCTCATATAGTTTCGGCTTTCTGTTTCTTCGTTGTTTCCACTGGTCTCCCCACGGACGGCCAGCTCCGTTTGCCCCTCACGGTCACGCCCAGTATCAGCAGTCTCACCCAACATTTTCCTTTGGGCGACACTGTTGGAATTTTGTAGGGCGACAGCGGCTCGGCGCGGCAACGACCATTGCCATGATCCCCTATAACCATCAGGCTTCTTCACTACACGCACCTTCTTTGATGCCCTGTCGAGCGTCTTTCCCTTTATGTCGCACAACGCTGCCGCTTCCTTTGTTTCCTTTGCTGACTTGGCGCCGTCCTCGAGCCACGACTGCAACCAGTCTATTGCCTCATCAATGGCCGATGGAGCGGAGCCACCTTTTTTCCCCTCCGATGCGAGCACATCATCAGCCGACACGTCTACTGGATCAGGCTCCCATGCAATTGCGCCCACCGGATCGCCTTCGATTCGGAACGCAAGCCCAGTCGATTTCCTGGCGAGGTTGCTCTTGCCCGACAACAACAACCGTCGGTCTTCATCCTCGGGATCAGCCATTAAATGCCAAACAGCGCGGCAGATACCAGTGAATGCCCTTGACCCCATAACAAGATCATCCGCCATCGTGGCAGTGGACTTTCGGCTATGCGAGACGATCAGAACGGCCACTCCATGCTTTTCCGCCAACGCAGCGATCGGTGCAAGTTTTGCTCGCACTTCGTTGTCGCGATTGGAATCGGTTCCACTGCCGAGATACGAGCCGATTGGGTCGATAATAAGTAGCTTGACATCACCGATTTCTTGGATCGCCTCCTCGATCGTCGCTACGTCGTCCAACGATACAGACCGATCAACGGCATCGTCTACATCATCTGGATCGTACATTCCGCCCAAGATATAGCACTTGCTTAGCTCGGCACGCTGCTCTCGCAAACGCGGCTTGATCGTATCTCCTGGATCATCTTCGGCCGTCAGCATCAAGACTGACCCGACATCGCATGGCGTTCCATCGGGCCAGTCACGACCTGTCGAAACAGTCGCTGCCATTTCGCAGGTCAAATAACTCTTGCCCAATCCCGGCCTTCCGTTCAGCAAAGTGAGACGCCCCTTGGCAATCCGGGAGGGCCACAGCCAATCAATAGGCTTGTCCTCTACCTCACTGATGTTGAGAATCCGGGGCTTGAATCCCGGCTTTCGTGATTGCTCTACGTTCCGTTTGATGGATTCCTGTGGTTTAGACATGGTCGCTCCCCGTTTTGTTGGCGGCGACGAACTTTCGCAGATCGACCACGTCATATCGGACCGAGCGACCGACACGGACGACTGGAATCTTGCCATCAGCACGAAGCCCCCAAAGTTTTCGTTGACTGGTAGCGAGCCATTTGGCCGCATCACGCTCAGAGAGCAACTGTGGCTCAATCTTAGATTGCTTATGCATCGTTACGCCCCTCCAGCATTTCGTTCGCGGTCTGGATGCCAGCGTTGCGTGCAACGTGCAAGGCTAATTCACGAGTTTCCACATCCAAGCGATTGTGTCGACCGTCGGTGCGAGGGCGATCCGGTTGGTTAACGTCAATCAACATCTTTGGAATGCCCGATGTCGACGAACGTGGAAGTGCGAGTGCACTTGAAGCAAGCGGCTTGCCTGATCCTGGCTGCGCTAACTTTGGCAATTGAAGTTGGTCTTCAATGCAATATTCGAAGAACCTCAAACTAGATTCCCGAAACTTTGTCCGCTTCCCTTTCGCCATGTTGCCGTCTAAATCCGACAAATAACTTGACCCGTCTTTGTTCATATTTTTCTCCTAGTTGCAATTATTTACTCTGCCACTCAATACCATGTAGCGATCGCACCACATCTGCCGACAACTCCGCTGCAGTCACACGCGACACAACAAGACGCACTAATTGCATCTCGAAGCATCTGCGTGTTTCGCAGCGATTCATTCATTACTACCTAAGCACTGAAATGCAGCAAGTGCCCCTAGTTGCTTTTTAGCTCGCATGCAACGGGCCTCTAACAATGGCAACTAAGTAAAAAGGGTACAGCTGAGTAAAGGAAGAGTAGAGAATGAGAAGAGGATGATGGTCGTAAATGAGTCGAAAACCACGTAAAAACCGCGTTAAAACGCGTGTCACGCATATTCCAAAACAGCTGTTCACGTAATCGAGGTACCGATACTCAATTTATTTTTATTTTCCTACTCTGGTGCCACCAAATCGTTGCAACTTGAGTCCAAACAAACCAACTTCGGACTCGATCCCCAGGCCTCAGGTGCTACATCCTGTTTAGAAACAACAGGCATTAGAGTGCAACAAGTCGATGGAGGAACCATGGAACAAGAACACCAAAGGGCGAACAAGCAAGACTCATACACACGGGTGTCTATAGCCTTGCGAAGTAGACCACGCAAAATTAATTGCCGGACCGCCCAGACAGAATGAACGCTGCAGCTATACTTGCCGACAATGTCCCATCAGAACCAAGTGGCGTGTGATTCGATGCTGTATCCATGCCACGCATGATGGAGTCGGTAGCGGACCACAACAACACTTCTTGCAGCGTGCTCAAACCCGCATCGCCCCAGGCACCACGACGACAACAGAGGGGGCTCCTATCAGTTGGATAAATCCCCCGGGTGAACATCCCTTTATCAGAGGATGCCGGCAATTGAATTTTGAGGAGTCAACTCACCCCGAGAGATTTCGACGGGTTCCGTCAGCTCTTTGCGATGGCTTTGGATACAGTTTGGCGTCGCTTTTATGCCGGTTTTCGGAGCTTCTCGTACAACCCTGCCGAGCTCAACAAAATGTCCTTTAGTCCCGCCTGAATCGAATCCGATCCGAGGGCTTGGCTACTCATCACCGAGTGAGCGTCGAGGGCATCGATAATCGCATTGACCAACTCCTGCTTCAGGTCCGGCGAATTGGCGAACTGTTCCTTCGTGTTGCTGGATGCTTGCTGCATCAGCGTCTCTGACTCAAGCAACTTGCCCATGATCACTTGGTTGACGTAGATCAACTTGTCGTTGTCGGTCAGGTCCCCCTTGAACAGTTCGTTCAGCTTTTCGATTATTTCATCAAATCCGACTCGCTTGTCTTCACGCACCATACCGGTCCCTGCGGCAGTCAGTGACGCGAGTTTCGGGTAAACGAGTCCCGGCAGCAACATGTTCTGCTTGCCTTTGTTACGCAGCGTGTGATGCGTCAGAACGACTTGGGATAGATCGACACCATCCCGCTCCCGACCGAACTTCAGCAACCGCAGCAGGTACTTGAAGAAGATCGTTCGCTTCTCGAAGTCCGTGTTGCCGTAGTCGAATATCTGAGACAAGAAGGTGTAGACTCGTTGATAGGTCGCCATGTCGGTGCGGAATAGCAGCAGCGAATTCATCCGATCCTTTGCTGCCTGGGCCGCCGATTCATCGTCCGCATGCTGGGCATCACGATGTGCCACCTTGGCTGCCGCAAACTGCTTCAACAAGCGATCGGCAACTGGGGCGATCGCCGCTTCGAGTTGTTTCTGCTTGGCCTTTGGATCCAGCTCGATCGCTACAACTCGCTCAATCTCAGGCTCGTCATAAAAGCCATAACCATCGAGCTTGGTTCGCAAGTCCAGCACGATGTTCGGATCGATCGCATCTTCGAGCGTCGCGGACCGGTAGTACGTCTTGAACGCATCAAGCACCTCCTGCGACTCGTTGACGAAGTCCAGCACGTAAGTCGTGTCTTTGCCCGGGTAGCAACGGTTTAGCCGCGAGAGCGTCTGTACGGCTTGGATTCCGCCCAATCGTTTGTCAACGTACATCGCGCACAACAGCGGTTGATCAAATCCCGTCTGGAATTTGTTCGCCACCAGCAGGACTTGGTATTCATCCCCCTTGAACGCTTCGCTGATCTCGCGGCCGCTCAAGTCCGGATTCAATTCGCCGCTGGTCTCTCGCAGTGGATCCGGTGCCGATTCCTTGTCGTTGACTTCACCCGAAAATGCCACCAAGGTTTTGAACGAGTAGCCCTTCTCCTTGATGTACTTGTTGATCGCCAATTGCCAACGCACCGCTTCCACACGGCTGCCCGTCACCACCATCGCCTTGCCTTTGCCGCCGAGCAGGGGTGTCACCATCTCGCGGTAATGCTCAACCACCACCTGCACCTTCTGAGAGATGTTGTACGGATGCAGTCGCACCCATCGCATCACCCCCTTCATCGCTTCGCCGTGTTCGACTTGCTGCGATGGATCGCTACAACGGCTCGCCAGCTTGAATGCCAATTTGTAGGTCGTGTAGTTTCGCAGCACATCCAGGATGAACCCCTCCTCGATTGCCTGCTGCATCGAATACAAATGGAAAGGCTCGGGCAAGTTGTCCGCGCCAAGAGGCTTAGTGGGATCCGGCAGACGTCCAAAATTAGTCAGCGTGGTCGCCTTGGGAGTCGCGGTGAACGCGATGTAGGTAATCCCCGACTCGTTCGCGCGCCCCGCCATCTGAGCCGCTAACAAGTCCTCGCTACTGATCTCGCCACCATCTTCGAGTTCTTTCAACTCTTCGGCCGACAACACCGCCTTCAACTTCGCTGCAGCGGCCCCAGTTTGCGAGCTGTGGGCTTCATCCGCGATGACCGCAAACCGCTTGCCCTCGGTCGCTGCCAACTCACGGACTGTATCCAGGGCGAAGGGGAACGTCTGGATCGTGCAGACCACGATCTTCTTGTCCCCGGACAATCGGCACTCTTGCTGCCTCCTTTTCCTTTGATCGTCGCGACGACACCCTTGTTCCGCTGCATCCCTTCAATCGCTTCGCTCAATTGACCATCGATCACGTTGCGATCCGAAACAACGATCACTGAATCAAAAACCTTGCTGTCGTTGGCGTCATGCAAGTCGCTCAGAAAGTGTGCCGTCCAGGCGATCGACTTCGTCTTACCACTTCCGGCGGAATGTTGGATGAGGTACTTCTTGCCAGGCCCTTCGCTAAGCACCGTGCCGAGCAACCTGCGAGTCACATCGAGTTGGTGGTAGCGAGGAAAGACAATCGACTTGATGTTCTTTTTGTCGTCCCGCTCCGCGATCAAGTATCGGCCAAGGATGTCGAGCCAGCTGTCTCGCTGCCAAACGCTCTCCCATAAGTACGCCGTTTTGTGCCCATTGGGATTCGGTGGATTGCCGGCCGATTCATCATCGCCAAGATCAAAGGGCAGGAAGTCGGTTTTGGCGCCAGCCAATTTGGTCGTCATTTTCACTCGGCTGCTGCTAATCGCAAAGTGAACCAGGGCGCCACTGGGGAACGTCAACAGCGGCTCGTGAGTTTGCCCTTTCGGGTTGGGAAGCCGATCGAAACGGTATTGATCGACCGCATCCTCAACACTCTGCGTAAAGTCGGTCTTGAGTTCGGCGGTCGCGACGGGGATGCCATTGAGGAACAGCACCAAGTCGATGTTCAGTTCGTTGTGCACGGAGAAATGGACTTGGCGAACGACGCGCAGGCGATTGGCGGCGTACCGCTGCATGATGTCGGGGTTCATTCCCATCGCGGGTTTGAACTGTGCCATCTTCACTTGGCTGCGGACGCCCAGAACATCGAACCCGCTCCGCAACACGTGCAGCGTGCCACTGCGGTCAAGGGAATCCCGCAACCGCTTCAGCAACGTTTGCGGCGCCGCCGTCCCATGGTTATTAGTTAGCACCTCCCAGGCGTCTGGCTGAGTTTCGCTCACCCATGCGATCACGTCATCCGGAAACAGCGCCAACGACCGATCGTAATTCGCCGCATCCTTGGGTACATACATCCAGCCTTGGGTTTGCATGTGCTGGCAAATTTCTTCCTCAAAGTTGATTTCTTGGTGCAGGCTCATGTCTATCTCATCAAATCGCCGTCAATTAGGCTGGTTGCTCGTAAATCTTGTTCCAGGTTAGAGTTGCGGCTTGCCCAGTGCCGCAAAAATAGGCAGGTCGGTCATGGCGTCGGTCTTGTGTTCTCTGTGTCCCGCCAGACGGTGCGGAGCGTGTGGCAGATGTTATCAAGTGTGGGCATCAGATGGACCCTGGACACGCCTTCAGCAAAAAGTAGCCGACGCAATTCTCCAGCCTCCGAACTTGGCAGTACCAGCTTCTTGAGGTACATCGCTTGACAATCCTCCTCCATGCGAGGCCATTTACCGTTTTTAGCAAACTTTTCATCAGCCGATCGGTGATAGGTAAACAGGCCTGCCTGTGCATGGAGAAATCCAACTTGGCTGCGGGGCACATTGTACTGAACCCACATGCGTTTGAAGAAGAACTGATGCGTTTTTAACGCCCAAACAGCTATCGAACCATTGTCGTCGATCGGGTCCTCGGCGGCAAAAAAAGCTGCGAACAGTGGATTTTGCGTCCAG
Source organism: uncultured Rhodopirellula sp. (assembly GCA_963974855.1). Lineage (GTDB taxonomy): Bacteria > Planctomycetota > Planctomycetia > Pirellulales > Pirellulaceae > Novipirellula. The sequence continues at coordinate 11,749 of CAXBHV010000067.1, forward strand.
TCGAGAAGCCTTGTCGCCATCCCATGATGCTGAGCAAGCGCAAGAGCAGGATGGGGATTCCAATCTGCCGAGAGAGCGATTTCGCAGGAGAACCGTTGTGGCAAATGACCGCCAGGAACATGGATCCCAAGTTCATCGGCTAAGGAGGTGAATGTCTGAGCCTGGGCATGCTCAAACCATCGCTGAGCAATTAGTGCCTGTACTCTCTCTCGATCAACCCCACTAAGTAAGTCGCCGTTATCCTTTAACGTGAGTTGAATTTGAGCATGGTCGATATTATTGAAAATCTTCTCAAACTGTGTGTCAGCCTGAGTAGTTGGTCGCCAAGCTGACGGGGTTAGACTCCATCTGATGTCGCCGTGCCCTCGAAAAATCCAAGGGCTACTCCAACGCTGTCCCAGCCAGCGACTATCGGATGGGCGAAGAGCCGCTAAGAATTCGCTCGCGGTGCCAATTTTGATTGTTTCGTAGTTGTCACTCATTAGTTTATTCCACGCTTAAATGGAACTACTGCACAATGCTTCTCGGACGTCGATCTTGCCGGTGACGGCTGCGGAGATGAGGGCGGTGCGGCGTTCCTGGAGAAGTTCGATGGCTAGTTCGGCTTCCGTGAGAAGGGTATCCATCGGATTCGCTCTGGATTCGATAAACG
>CAXBHV010000068.1:0-12340 GCA_963974855.1 uncultured Rhodopirellula sp.
GTTTCGTGGCGAAGCCAGCGGGATCGGCAACGCGGATTTGCCGAGACCATGGTCTGCTGAAAAAAGGCATCGCTAGCTCGTTCGTCCAAACGGTTGATCAACCATTTGTATAAGACGATCGTCATGGTCGTTGCCGGTTGTTGCCAAGTCGGACAAACGGGACATCATCATCGCCAATATCAGCCGATACCGTGGACGTCAATAATACGTCCTCCAACATCAAGAAATCTCGATCAATACGTCATCATCTTCGATCTTGACTGGATGAGCCTTAACATCACGCACGCCCGGCCCGCAAAGCAATTTTCCATTAGTGATGTCAAATTCGGCCCCGTGCCAAGGACAAATTGCAATGCAGCCTCGAACAACGCCCTCACTCAGCGGAGCACCCTGATGCGGGCACGCATCATCAATTGCGTAGAACACTCCGTCAATGTGGAACAATGCGATCAAATAGTCATCGACGATTACGAGCTTGCCTGTTCCTGTTGGTACATCGCTTGACTTTGCTGCTTGGATCCAAGACATTCGCATCAATCCTTTCGAGTGAACATTGCAATCGTGGTCGCAGTGGCAATCGGCGGCATCTATGCCAATGAGTGCACGTTTGTCGGTTCTTAATCTAGCAGACAATTTCAATGTCGCAAAAGCAATTCGCAGTCCGCATCGAGCGTCAAGATCAACCGTCACTGCCGCCCTATTGGCAAACGTTTGTCTTGGATCACGAAGCGGGATTGAATGTCACGAGTGTACTGCAACGCATCGCAGCCAATCCCATGACCAAAGACGGTGCCAAGGTTGCCCCTGTCGCCTACGAATCGGGTTGTTTGGAGGAGGTCTGCGGTTCCTGCACGATGCGCATCAACGGACGGGTGCGTCAGGCTTGCTCGGCGCTGGTCGATCGTTTGCTCAAGGATGATCCGAGTGGGATTGAGCTTCGCCCGATGAGCAAATTTCCGGTCGTGCGGGACCTGTGCGTCGATCGCTATCGGATGTTTCGAGCTTTGCAAAAGCTGAAGTGTTGGGTTCCCGTGGATGGCTACTATGACCTGGGCAGCGGACCGAAACAATCGTCCGACCAACAGCTGCAGAACTACCCGCTAAGCCAATGCATGAGTTGCGGCTGTTGCTTGGAAGCCTGTCCACAGTACAAAGAAGTCGTGATCGCTCGCCGCGAAGACGAATTGGAAGCAGATTACCAACAACGGCGTGACGAAGAGCTCGATCGCAACTTTATTGGTGCTGCTGCGATGAGCCAAGCGGTGTTAATGAACTCACATCCAATCGGTAAAACGATCTCGGCCAGCCGCATCGAAGCGATGATCGCGGCGGGCGGTATTCAAAACTGCGGCAAGGCGGGCAATTGCCAAGCGGTCTGTCCCAAAGAAATTCCGCTGATGCATTCTTGGGGGCGTGCCAACCGAGCCGCGACGATCCACGTCTTCAAAAAGTTATTCGATGGTTGAAACCGTCCGGGGTGCCAAATCCGTTCTGTATTGGATTTTGGCTAGTCTATTCTTTGCATTGGCGATGATCGGTGTCGTTCTGCCGGGGATCCCAACCACGCCGTTCTTGCTGCTGATGTGTTACTTCCTGCTGCGAGTTTCACCATCGCTGCACGCTAAAGCGATGGCGTGGCCGGTCGTCGGTGGTCCCCTTCGCGATTGGCAAAACCAAGGCGGAGTACGACAAAACGTGAAGCGATTGGCCTACGCGATGGTGACGCTGCTTGTTGGATCGACGTCGTTGTACAGTGAGTTGCCGGTCGCGATCAAATCTGTCATTGCTTGTGCCGCCATCTTTGGCATCTACGTCGTGGCTCGATTGCCGATCGCCCGCGATAACGACTCACAAAGCCCGCAATAATCTCGCCGCATTATAATGCGGTTGGTTAACGCAACCTCGGCGTCTGAAACATGGGTTCGCCGATCCAACCGGAAAGCCGCTAGACGATCTGATCTCGAACACATTCACGACAAATTCAATGGGCCATTGCGTGGTTGGAACAGCGTTTGCCAATCGGTTGTCGTGGCGGCGTGCTCGAGATCGCGAGCACTTTCGTCCGTTCATGATCCCCAAAACCAAGTGAGAATAACTTGCTCTCGATTTCCACCACGGACATTCATCTGCCCAGCCCCTTGCCGGTGGGACTCTCTCGCTACGTCGATCGCAAGGAGATGGCTCGTGGCGGAAACGGCGTGCTGTATTCCGCGTTCGATCAGGTCATCGGGCGAACGGTCGTGATCAAGGTGCTGTTGCAAGAATACCGATTGGATCGATCGTTTCGTCGTCGACTTCTCCGCGAGGCGCGTGTGACCGCACAGCTTGAGCACCCTGGGACCGTTCCGGTCTATGACATTGGCGATGACAGCGAGCTCGGCATCTATTACGTGATGAAGCGAATTTCGGGTGAGAACTTCTTCAACGTGTTGCGAGCCATCGCCAAGGGGGATAAGGAAGTGGAAGAAGCGTTTCCCCTGCGGCGTCGAATCGAAATCATCGAAGCTGTGTGTCAAACGTTGGCATCAGCCCATGCTCGCGGCGTGATCCATCGTGATGTCAAACCCGAGAACATCTGGGTTGGAAATTTTGGTGAGGTTACGTTGCTCGACTGGGGGGCAGCAAAAGTATGGGGCGAACCAGCGGCGGCGTTACAGGATGTGGACACGAATCAAAAGCCTCGACGTGTGATCGCCGACTCGATGAGTACCGAGTTGGTGAAGCATGACGTTGACGACTTCGATCTGCCGAACTTGACGCCGGTTCAACAGTTGATCGGAACACCGACTTACATGTCGCCCGAACAGATCGGCAACCGAGACATCGACGATCGCTGTGACGTGTTTTCGGCGGGCGTTTGTCTTTACGAAGCGATGGCGATCGCAGAGCCTTTTCGCGGTCGCGACCAAGAGGAAACCTTTGACAACATTTGTTCGCGACGACCAACGCCACCGCGCGAGCGATCGCCAAGTCGGAATATTCCCGAACTAGCCGATGAAATCTTCGCCAAGGCGACCCGAAAACAACCGTCGCACCGTTATCAAACCATGCGTGAATTCATCGACGATCTCCATCGCTTGCTGCTCGTGACAAGCACGACGAAACAACGTTAGGTACTGTTCGGAAATAACTTCGTGATTCCAGTTTTGTTACAGATCACGCGGGAAGTGCTTTCTCTGTATTGGACGGGGCAACGAGTCCCGTCGTGTCACTCAGTCGCTGGGACTCGTAGCCTCGTCCACTACATTCAAACATCTTGAAATGACGAAGTTATTTTCGAGCGGTTCCTTAGCGACGGTGACAACCAGTGATCACGCTTACGCGAATCAATCAATCTCGTTAATCTTTGGAAATGACTACTGACATTTGCATCGTGATTTGCATCTTGATTGCGACGATCATCGCGTTCGTGCTGGACCGTTTCCGGTTGGACGTGGTTGCGTTCGTCTCTTTAATGGCACTTATACTAACGGGGATTCTCACGCCCACCGAAGCCACCGCGGGATTTTCGAACTCGTTGGTCTTGATGATCGCGGGACTCTTCGTCGTTGGTGGTGCGATCCTTGAATCCGGTGTTGCTGATCTTGCGGGCATGTGGTTAGGCCGAGTTGGCGGCAGGTCCACGCTCCGGCTAACGGTGACCGTGATGCTGGCCAGTGCGTTGTTGTCGGCATTTCTTAGTTCGACCGGGACCGTCGCGGTGATGTTGCCAGTCGTGCTAAGCCTCTGTCGCCGCGCCGAGGTCTCGCCGTCAAAGCTGCTGATCCCTCTCGCATTTGCCGCTTCTCTTGGAGGTATGCTGACGTTGATTGGTACGCCACCGAACATGGTCGTCAACCAGCAGCTACGCGATGCGGGGCTTGAAGCCTTTCAGTTCTTTTCATTTGCCCCTGCTGGAATTCTAATGCTGACTCTTGGCATTGTTTTCATGTGTGCGATTGGTACGCGTCTGCTTCCTGAACAACGGACAAATGCTGAGGATGCGACGCAAAGTCAAGGGTTCGTTTCACGTCCGGAGCTCATTCACAGCTACGGAGTCGGCAATCAGATTCGAGAAATCAGAATCCCGCACGGATCAATCTTCGCGGGGCGCACGCTACGCGAGATCCAGCTTCGCACAACCTTTTACGTCAACGTGCTCGCAGTTTCCACACCCGATGCGAGGGGAGCGGTGGTGCGGAAATGTAACCCTGATACTCTCTTGCAACCCGGTGACACACTGTTTATCAAGTCATCGAACGAGGAAGCCACTGCAAACTTAATCCGCGAGGGGCAGATGGAGTTGGTAGCTTCACCCGCGGCACTACCTAAAGAAGTTCATTTGGCCGAACTGATCATTCCTCCGCGATCGGAATTCGTCGGCCGGACGGTGCGGGAGGTCGATTTTTTTCGTGTGTATGGGGCGATGGTGCTCGCTCTACGGGATGGTAATAAGCCGGTCAGCACTCGGACGTCGGACACTCCACTTGGGCCTGGCGACACACTGCTAATCGCCGCCAATGCAAGTGCATTAAAGCGGCTGAGAAAATCACGAAACAATGTATTGCTGGTCAGCGAACAAGCGGAACAAAGAGAGTCGCCGCTTACTCCCGCCGCTCGCTGGGTCGTCGTCATCCTGATTGGAATGCTGATCGCGATGAGTGCTGGCATCGTTGCGAACGTGACTGCGGTCCTTGTTGCTGCGACGCTGATGGTGGTTGCAGGGGCGTTTCGTGGATCGAACGCTTATCAGAACATAAATTGGGAGAGCATCGTCATGATCGCATCCGTGATGCCGCTTGCAACTGCGCTGGAAAAGACCGGGGCATTGGACTTAGTGGTCGGTGCGATCGTGGAAAGTCCCGGACTAACGAGTCCGGGAATTCTCTTGCTGTTGCTGTTCGCGGTAACGTCGCTGCTGAGCCAAGCTATCTCGAACACCGCGACCAGTGTGTTGATTGCTCCACTTGCACTTGAACTTGCCGAGCAGCTTGACGTTTCTCCCTATCCTTTACTGATGGGGGTTGCTTTGGCTGCGTCGACGGCATTTTCCACGCCCGTTGCATCACCGATCAACGCTTTGGTAACCGGAGCGGGTGGCTATCGCTTTGGTGATTTTTTTAGAGTAGGCGTGCCGCTTCAACTGCTGATTCTCGTTGCGACGCTCGCCATCGTGCCGTATCTGTTTCCATTTACTCCCTGAATCGTTCCGATCGGCTTCGCTCGTATCTAATCTGTCGTTGCTAAGCGAACGATGACCATTCATGGCAGAATTCGTCAGCAATACCGATTGTTGCTGATAAACAAGCGGTTTGTCGATGTCCACACTGACTTGCAGACAATTTCCGCCTTCGTTTTCCCAGCGTTCGATCTCGTGTTCGTGCGTCCTGTCGATGTTCATTGCAATTCTCCTCGGATTGTCTGGATCAGAACGTGATGCGTCGTCGCTTCATCACTTGCGAATGTCGGGACAAATCCCGCTGCCACTTAAATAACGGAAACGGCAATAACGCAAACGGCGGACCAACGAGTTGCCGTCAGTGGTGGTATAGGCACAACCATGGTGATCACGTTCGAGCCAGTCGCAATCCTTCTGATGTCTGGCGTGCGCAAGAATCAGAAGTGTCAACCTGAGTTATCACGCTGCAATCGGGGGTGACGTTTTCGTCGCAAAACGGACTTGCAAAGCGATAAAACACACGCTCGTCCCTGTTGGCGCAATCGTTGCATTGTTTGGGTCAGTAGTACAAGTCGCTTGGCATTTCTGAATAGGATCCCACGCAGAACAGGATCCCACGCAGTCTCGTGACTCTTCTGGCAAACCTGCTTACTGGCACCCTTGTTTTCTGGCACACCTAGAGGTATTCGCCATGCTTTTGTGGAAGACATCGCCTTCACCTTTGGTCCGTACCGAGATCGCACGCCCGCGACAACCAAGAATCCGACGTGCACCAAGAAAAATCAGGCAGGTTCCACAGGCGTCGACACGCGACCTTGCTGCAAGTGCCAAATCGCCTGACTACCGCACATGTCGCGATGATGAGGAACGATACATCTTCAAAATTGTGTTGCTGATGCTGCTCATACTCGTCCTGCCCGCAATCCTGATGCTGCTCTACATCTTCCTCAACCCTGGAGCTTTCCAATACGACATCACAGCCGTTGCGGCGTAATTAACGTTGCGTAAGCTTGCCAGCTTGCGATCAACGGTGAAACGCAAGCTGGAAGCTTACGCCACCTACAAAGGAACTCAAACATGCAACGTTTCAAAAATATTCTGGTCGCTACCGACACACGACTTGAAGATCAGAGCATCGTCGACAAAGCCGGCAAGCTCGCAACGGAGAGCAATGCCTCTTTGAAACTCGTCGACGTGGTGCCGTCGTTACCCTGGACGGTCCGGCTGCTGGTAAACAATCACGAGCATATCGCCGGATTGATGAATCGCGAGAGGCAGGAACAACTTGAAAAGTTGGCAGAGCCGTTGCGAGCCGAAGGCATCGACGTGACGACGAAAGTACTGAACGGGAAAACATCCGTCGAGATCATTCGTGAAGTCTTGCGAGACCAGCACGACCTTGTCATGCGAGTCGCCAAGGGGGCCGACAGCCGTCGCAAGGGGTTCTTTGGAACGACGGGAACAAGATTGTTACGGGAATGCCCATGCGCGGTTCATTTGGTCGCAGCGAACTCTCCGTCGCTGGTCAGGCACGTCTTGGCCTGCGTCGACACTTCGACAGGCGACCCCATCGACGCAGAGCTGAATGAGGATATTTATAAAACGGCCGAAGCGATCAGTAAGGGGCACGTCGCAAAACTTTCGATCGCGCACGCTTGGACAATTGACGGCGAGCAGTTGCTTGACGGACGAATGCCTAAGTACGAATTCGAGCTGATGAAACGAAGTCGCCGGCAACACATCGAAGGATTGCTCGACAAGTTCCTGCGCGGGCATGGTCGCAGTCTCGACGACGACAATGTTCACATGCTCAAGGGCGATGCACCCATCGTGATTTCAGAGTTTGCATCGCTGCAAGGCGTTGATCTGGTCGTGATGGGGACAATTGGCCGAAGCGGCGCCGCGGGGATGATAATCGGCAACACAGCTGAGCGAATTCTTGACTCGATCGAGTGTTCGATTATCGCCGTGAAGCCGAGCAGTTTTATTTCTCCCATCAAGATGGGTGAGTATGTCGAGGCGGCACGGGCGTAAGAACTATTTGAAACCAATGCGGCAATGTTTTCCGTATCGGTAAGATGCAAGTACGACGGTAACATACCGAACGGCTTACGCCGAACCGCTACACCACGAAGTAGAATTAGGAACTTACACACATGCATATCTTGACCGCCTACGACGACTCACCGTACTCCAAATATGCCCTGAATTGTTTACGCCAACTCCCACATCGAGACGAGATTGATCTCTCGCTCGTCACGGTGTCTGCATTCCCTTCCATGGTGGACTGGTCCGGAACGACTCAGGCAAACTATGCCACCCAGTTCGTCAAACCGCAACGTGAAGCGGATGAAAAACGAATTCAAAAAATTGCTGACGCGGTCGATGGTGATTTTCGCGGCATCCGCCCCCATCTTCTTAGTGGGGCACCGGGCGTTGAGATCGTCAAACTTGGTAAGTCAGAGAACGTCGACCTGATTGTCTGCGGCGCGATTGGTCGCTCGGCGATTTCGCGAGTCTTTCTGGGCAGTGTTTCTGACTACGTCGCAACCAGTGCTGAAAGTTCGGTTCTGGTGATTCGTCCCGCCGTTAAATCGGGAAGCTCCTTGCCCGAACCTGTTGTGCCGCGGCGTGTGCTTGTCGGTGTCGGTAACGCTCAATCCGATGGGCGGCTGTCGGATTGGATCGCTCGACTGCAATTGCCGCCGGACACCGAGATTGATTTAGTGTATGTGATGGAAACGCGGCCCGAATACGAACTTGATCTGTTGCGAAAGGCATCCGCATATTGGGAAGAAGTTCGCAGTATGGCATCCGGGCATATCGAAACGATGAGCGATGAACTGACTGCCGCCGGTTACCGTGTCCAACGCACGCTCGTTGAAGCCCCGCATATTGGTGCAGCCCTAGTCGAACACGCTAACAAACGAGACTGCAACCTAATCATTGTCGGTGACAGACGAGAGACAATCGTCGCAAGAATACTGCTAGGCAGTACGTCGCGTCATGTCCTACGACAGGCACCATGCAGCGTATTGATTGCACGGTGATATCGAGCTTCGCTCATGTGTAATTGGAAAGCTGAATGAGTCCAATCGAATAACCGCTACGGTATAGCCGATCGAGCAAATGGCTGCACCCATTTGCTCGATTCTTGCATATCGACCCGGGCACCGCCATCGCTAAGCAGTTAGGCAGCAGTCTTTCAGTCAATTGGCCGTTTTGGCGATAGTGGGCAGTTGATTTATTGAGCCGTGACGCGTGAGCGGCCGGGTCCCCCGTCATTACCTAGTGCCTTGCGGCCCACGGCTCACTACTGCGAGTTGCATTTTGAATAAATCAACAGCCCGCTAGCCACGGTTCCGGCGCTGAACCGGGGCTAGTGCTGGACTGCTAGAACTTTGGTGTTGTCGTGATTTTTGGTTGCGCAACTTTTCTGCCACCTCGCTACCAACTTCGTCGGTGGAGAGGTAACTTCGGTATAGTACGGCCAACCAGACAGGAGAGGTTGGCTGTTTGACATCGTGGGAGGCATTGAAAGTAAAGAACGTTGAGTCAAACTGCTACGTCACTTCAAAACGAGTTAACGCGCCAGGCCAAGAATCCTTAGCACTAGGTTTCACCGTCAGGTATGGGGACTGTCAATACACTACAGTTCGCCTCACGGACGACATGTCGAGCGACACCACAAAGTCCATCGAGTTTTCCGATCAACACCAGGTCCGCTGGTAAATCTTTTGCGCGTTGGACAGCTTGCAACGCTGGGATTCCTTGACACTTTTCCAATGTCGCATCCAAACCCGCGAGCGGCCCTCTGACCAGCATCGCGAAGCGATCCTCGACTGTTTGTGTTCCAGCTCCGCCGCTGTGCGAGATGTTATCTATCCAGACGCGAACCGGATCGTCGTTGTATGTCTGTGATTGATAGACGTAGACGAAGCGAAAACTGCTGTCGAAGTGGGCGGCAAGCATTTCCATCGCCGGGAGAACGGTTGTGGGAGGGTCGTAGAAATCGTGCGGAACCAAAACGGTTTGGGGATTAAACGTAGTCGCGTCTCTCCCCGGTCTTAGCAAAAGAACCGGCACGGACGAATGCTGAATCACACGATCAGCGAAGCTCCCTAGCAACGCGAGCGGGATCCCATCACGACCCGTTGGTGAGATGATGATCAAGTCGATTTCAAGTTTCTCCTCGAGTGCTCGCTGGCGTGATCGCGTCCAATGTTTGCGTTGTAGATGCGGTGTAATATTCGCGTTTGTGAGGCTTGGATGCGTACTCGCTTCGCTGGAGAGTGCTTCCTCGATGCTCTCAAGGTACTGTTCTCGATCGAACTGAGGCATAAAGGCGGGCACCACGCTGGAAAAATGTACTAAATGGATCATTGCATCGAGTCTTGACGCAATGTCTACCGCACTGGCGTAAACGCCTCGGGCAATCTCAGAGAAATCGGTCATTACCAGGATGTTACGAATGTTCATGGCTTGCTCTGTTAAAGAATCGTTTGATTTGCCGCTTTTGATGCAAACGGCGTTCGGTTGGAAACACCATCGTTCCAGCATGTTTGCGGGCGATGGCGATCGCTTATCGCAGGGAGGCACTGAGCACGCCATCGTGTGCGGTGTTTCCGTGATCGTCTGTCGTGATAAACCGCAGTCAGTTACGACTCCCTGATTGGACAAACAAAGTCATCAGGTTTCAGCGCGAGTACCGAGCATCCAATCTGATCGAGAATCCGCTCGGCTGTATTACCCATCACCAAACCCGCCGCACCGCTTCGTGCCACGGTGCCCATCACGATCAGATCAACGTCTTTCTCGCTTGCGAAAGCCGGTAGCACCAAGGCTGCGTCCCCCTTTAGCATGTGAACGTTTCGATCACGAACACTGCTGGCATGCTTCTGTAGAAACTTATCGAGCAGTACCTGGATCCGCTCACGTACGTCGCGCTGAAGCTTCTCGAAATTCTCCATTTTCGTTCTTGTGAACAAAAACTCTTCGCCAAAAATTGTCCACGCATGAACTAGCGATAGCCTGGATTCGTGCTGACGACTGACGAATTTCGCAGCGTCGTAGACCTTGTCGTTAAGTTCGCGGTCCAATGGCTCATCACTCGATGTATCGACGCAAGCCATTACATGTTTGTACTCGGGCGACGGTGCGGGGGTGGATAACCAAACCGCACATGGACAACCACGTAAAAGCCGGATACCCGTTGCGCCGAAGTAGCCTTCTCGTCTGCTGTCTCTTCCTTTTGCGATACGGAACACGAGATCATGTTTGCCTCGCAGCACTTCTCGAATGATCTCGACAGAAGTTTTTCCGCTCAAGACATCCGTTTCGACACAGAGTCCTTGCTGGCGAAGCGGATCTGCTAGAGCCTCTAGTTGTTCTCTTTTTTTGCTGACCACCAGTTCGCGTATGGACTCGTGATCCTGAAGCGAAAGTCGGACGACCCACGGGAACTCTGGGACCACGTCAATGATCTTGACCGTCGCATTCTCGTTCTTCGCAATCAGCGCAGCTTCATCAACGATTGTGCGGTCGTCCAGACGAGTGTCAGTGGCAACCAAGATATTTTTAAAGCTTGTCATGGATTCACGGTCTCCGAAATGGAATTTATTAAGCTGCTCTTGAAACCAACACGCTGCATTTGGCGTGACGGAGAACATGGAGCGACACGCTGCCAAGAAACAACTGATTTAGCGTGCCACGACGGCGATCGCCAGTGATGATCAGGTCGCAGTGGTGCTGGTCGGCGTAGGAAAGTAACGCATCACCGACGTGTGGTGCTTCCATGACGACCGGCTGCGCATCAAAATCTAAAGTGCGGATCGATTGGGCGAGCGAATTCGCCCTTGATACGGCTGCCGCTTTGGATTGACGCCAAGATTCTGTTGCCCGCTGAACAATGTCCTTCCGGTAGAACGTAAGCAACTCCATGACGTGTACTAGGTGGATTTCTGTTGCCGCAGGTAACTCAAGACGCTTTATCCAATCGGCGTTGTTTACATCCTGATCGGAATTGCCGAGCGCCAGCAGGACGCGTTTTGGTACGGTCTCGATTTCGTCGACACCGGATTTTGAGCCCTGCGATCGAACGATCATCACAGACGAATCAGTTCGATTGGATACGTATTCAGAAACGCTGCCCAGCAGAACACGGCTCAGTGCTGAGCGTCCAACAGCCCCCATTACGATTAGGTCGATGCCGTGTTGCTTGGCAAACGCCGTCAATGATTGTCCCGGAGCGCCGACCATTACCTCGCCAGTTACCGAGCGAAATGAATCAGGGTGGAATCGTGCCATCGACTCAGCGAGAGTTGATTCAGCTTGCTGCCGTGCTTGTTCGAGCAGGTTTTCAATAGGCACGGGACCGTCGCTTGCCGCATTTTCCATGAAAGGAAACGGCGGCAACACTGTCACGACCTGAAGATCGACCGATCGGTGAAACGGTAGCGTTCGCAAATATTGTCCCGCGAAAACGGAAGTCTGCGAATAATCAACCGCCAACATAACTCGCATGATTTTTCCCTACGTCTCAAAGGGTCTCCCATCGAAACTCACCAAGAGTTTCGACGTTCCTGATTTACCCTCTCAATGTCAATGGTGTGGAAGCATCTCTTTCACCCTCCCTCGGGCATCATCGGCCATGCAAGACTTACCCTTGCAGGTGTGATTCCAAGAAGTACAGGCTCTTGTTGACTTCACGCGTGATTTCGGTGAACAGGTCCGCGGTCACAGCATCGTTCTCGTCTTCGGCTCGCTTGATTGCGGCACGCGACGACGCGCCGTACGCAGCGAAGCGATCCGCCATCGCGATGACAAATTCCTTGCCATCGGTCATCTCGCTCGGCAGTTCTTCCATTTGCGAGTTCTCGGCTGCCATTCGCGCCGTTCCTTTCGCCAAGCCGCCCAACGCGGTGGCTCGCTCGGCGATGTCATCGGCGTAACGATCGAAGTTGGCGGCAAGATCGTCGAACAGCACATGCAGTGACATGAAGTTCATGCCTTTAACGTTCCAGTGGGCCTGCTTGACCTGCGAGTACAGATCGAACGTATCGGCAAGCTGCTGATTCAACAGATCGACCATCGGCACTCGCGTACATTGGGGGATGTCGATCCGAGTTTCTAATTCCATTGCAGTCGCGGTATTCATGATTTGTTTCCTCATTGAGATTCAGG
>CAXBHV010000069.1:0-12297 GCA_963974855.1 uncultured Rhodopirellula sp.
AGCCGATTCGATTGCCGATTCGACTGGCAATCGCAACTTTGCGGTGTCATGGAACGAATCTGCAAACGAAGCCGCGGTGGTGTCGCCGGACGACGCAATCGGGCTGCAGAACGTGTCTAGTTTTCGGGCGAATTGTTCACAGCGGTTTTGAAGTTGTTTGACGTCCGATTTCTGCTGAGCCAAATTCGACAGCACCGAATCGGGAGAACCAACCGACTCGATCAATTGGCTGATCGAGTAGGGATCGTCCGGAACGATCGTTTCTTTTGCTTGTTCATCGGCTTCGGCAAGCCGTTTGCTGAGCGAGCGGAGGCTTTCATCGGCGTCGTCTCGTTGTTTGGCGATCACGGCGTATTGCTGCGCCAAATCGTTGAGCTTGGTTCGTACCGAATCGACGACCCGCAGTTTTTTTAGTGAGGAATCGATTTCATCGGTAACCGCCTGCTCTTCTTGCGAGACGATTTCGACCGAAAGCTCTTGTAACGCTTCGACCATGCGGCGATCGAGGTTTTTGCGAGTACGTTGCAGATTCGTACGCTGAGTCCGAGCCTCTTCACGTGCACCGAGACGCTGGAACAGTGAATCGATTTGGGCTTCGTGAACCAAAATCGCCGAGTCATCGCCGAGGCTTTTCAGCTGCTTGGTCAATTCATCCACACGGGTGCTGAGCGAACGCGTTTGCCGCAGCGAGATCTCGTGATGGGTGTCAACGGTGCGGCGTCGTTCGCTAAAGGCATCGTCAAGCCGCGGTGCATCGGCAAGTTCGTCCAGCTTCTGAAGCAACGAATGCCACTGCGGAATCAACGGTAATGCGTTTTTAACCGCCCGCAGTTTCGACAATGCGACCGCTGCTTCTTTGACACCGTTCTGCAACTCGTCAACGCGTTGGCACTCTCGATCCAATTCGTCTTTGAGATCGTTGAAGTCGCTCGGAGGGATTTTCGCTAGCTCGAGTTCTTTTCGTTTTTCAGCGATTTCGCGAGACAATTGATTGATCGCCCCTCGGGTACCGCCAGCGACAAACAGTTTGCCCGCTAAGTCATCGAGTTGAGATTGCACGGTTTTTAGTTGGCTCACCCCTGCTCCTGCGGCGAACAGGATTTCACCCAGATCTCCTTCGCCTTCGAGGATGGCTTGTCCGCCGCGAACGAGTTCCTCGTGCGACAATCCAAAGCGATGCTCAAACGCCTCGCGATCGACGCCACCGAGCATCGCTTCGAGAACCGCATCGTCGATCGTTTCATTGTCGTCGGCATCGCGCAGCGTCGCCTTGTTGCCGCGTCGCCGCAGGCACTCCAGCACGTTGCCGTTACCATCGGACAACTTGCCACCAACACGGATTTTGCCTGTCGGGTGGATGTAATTATCCTCGGCGCGTTTGGACATGCCATACAACAGTGATGTGATCGCGCGCAGACTCGTCGATTTTCCCGACTCATTGGGCCCGTAGATGATGTGCAACCGCCGCGGACCGTCGAGCAATTGGATCGAGGTATCGGTGAAACGTCCAAACGCTTTTAAATCGAGTCGTTCAATGATCATCAGTTCGCGTCCTCGCTTCCTTGCAAACGGCCGAGCAATTCCGCGGCAGCGGATTCAATCAGTTCGTCGACCCATTGGTCGTTGTCGGCGGAAAAGTTTTCTTCTTGTTCGGGCACTTTCTTGATCAATGCCGCAAATTCATTGGCAATCAATTTGCCACGTTCGGGTGAGTTGCGTAGGTCGTCAAAAATTTTGGAAACACTTGCCAGCGGTCCTTCCAAATCACCCAGGTCCAATTCGTGATTGGGCGTCGACGTTCGCAAGCGAAACTTTTCCATCCAAGCTTGTCCAGCACCATGCGTGATCGCGGTCGCACGAAGCGACGCTTCTAAACGACGACGACTTTGATGCAGGGCATTGTGGATCGGTGTTTCTCCGACAATCGAAACGCGAGAAACCAGCAGCCGATCCTCGATCGTTTTGACCGTCTGTTGCAGCCACTGTTCATATTCTTCGATGATGTCATCGACATGTTCGATTTTCGCAGCATTGATTTCAAACGATTCCCAGCGAACGACATCCAGCGGGTGAAACGTTCGTGTGCATTTGCCGCGGGAATTGATGTCGATGATCACGCAGCCCTTTTCGCCAGATTCGCGAATATGGCGGCCTTGGATGTTGCCGCTGAACACGATCGGGGCTCCATCGTCGGTTCCGTGCTCGCCGCGGATGTGGATGTGCCCGAGCGCCCAATAGTCGTATTCCTTGGCGGTCAATTCAGCCGGTTTACACGGTGAATAATTATCGTGCCCCTCGGCCCCCGTCAAACTGGTGTGCAGCAGCCCGAGGTTGAACATTCCCGAGAGCGGTTTGGGGTACGTTTTCGATAGATCGTCGGTTTCCGCTTTCTTACGAAACGAGCGACCGTGCACGGCGACGCCGATCGATTCGAATAGGCGGCAATCGACTTTTTCGGCAGCCAACATGATCTCGCTGCCGTCGGGATTCTTGGGCAGCGGTAACGACGAGGTCATGATGTTTTGTGCATCATGGTTGCCGCGGATGACTACCAGCGGAATTCCGGCACGCGTCAACTTGGCCGCTTGAGCGACGAAGAACAGCCCCGTATTTTGATCCCGCCAATCGCCATCGTAGAGATCGCCCGCGATCACGACCAAGTCGACTTCTTCGTCGATCGCCAACCGCACCAAGTTTTCCAACGCGCGACGCGAGGCGCCACGGATTTGGTCAACCGGAGCATCTTCGTACGATTCCAAGTTTTGCAGCGGACTGTCCAGATGGATGTCCGCGGCATGTAAGATTCTTCGTTTACTCAATGCTGTCTCAATGAAGGTTGGCGGTTTGCACTTTGACGCGACGACGAGGACGCGTGGGCAAAGCGGATCTCGACATGTTTGACCGGTTCGCTATCAGCGACGACCTGTTTCGCAGGCCCCTTGTCATTTTTGTACCAATCAGGGTTTCCCGAACAATACAGCGTTTCATTGTCGGCAGTAGGGTCCGCGTCACAACCCAGCGCGTGATAGATCAGCGACGCGGCGGTTTTGACTTGAAAGTCCTTTTTCTTGCTCGGCTGAACGATGATGTACAGCGCCTGCTTGGCTCGTGTAATGGCAACATACAACAAACAGAGTGCCTCGGTCATCGAGCTTGCTCCTTGCCCCCCAAACGCGAGTTGCCAGCGACGATCCAGGAAATGCCAATGCGTTTGTCCAATATAACGCGTGATTCCGCTGGGCGGTTCGCTCAGCGATTTCATGTCCGCGACGCAATTGCCGCTGCTGCGTGTGAGCGGTCCATCCAACTGTGGCAACACCACAACATCGAACTCGAGTCCCTTGGATTGATGTACCGTCATCACTCGCACCGGAGCACGCTGAGGACGTTCGACTCGTTTCTCGCGGACCAAACGCACGAAGTCTCGCAGTCGTGGGCCAGGATTGTTCTCGTAGGCGATCGCCAGCCGCGTCAATTGTTTCAGCCGCAGCGTGTCGCGGGCGTTGCAGTTCGCAGCGAGCTTGCCCGCGAGATACTCGACCGTTTGTGCAATCCCATCGCGTTCGACTCGCATCCGAATCGTGTTTTCATCGAGCGACGGATCGGCCACCATCAACGTTTGTTCAACGTGGAATCGCCAACGTCCATCGCCGGGATGCTCGGCCATCATCAGGGCCGACAACACCGTTTCGACGGCGGCGGAATCGGTCAGCGGGTTGCCCCCTTCTTGGCTGACTTCGATATCGAGTGCCTCCAATCGCATGATTAATTGAGCCACCGCGCCGTTGGTTCGCGTCAGCACCCCAATCGATTTGTGCGGCGATTTTCTGTGAATTTCGGCGATTCGTTTTGCCGCGTCATTAAAACAGGCGTCGTCGTTAGCCGCTTTGTCACCGTCTTTGACCGTATGGCTGGTTTCGATTTGCACGTATCCAGCAAGCGACTTGTTATTGGCTGCATGCGGTGGGAACTGTTTGGCAAACTTGCGAATCGACTCGGCTTCGTGAGCCGATTTGTCGGCCGGGTTTTTTAGGTCTCCTTCGGTTGCCATCGGATGACGAGCGAGGTTGGAGAACAGCGTGTTGACGAACTCGATGATGTCGGGACTGCTACGAAAGCTGACGTTTTGTTCGGACTCGGTGATTCCCGCGATCTCGTCGGTCACCGCATCAAAGATCTCGGCCACGCCACCGCGCCAACCGTAGATCGCTTGTTTGGTATCGCCGACACAGAAAAACGATCGGGCGGTCTGCCATGACGATCCATCACGCTCCGCCGCGGCAGTGTCGCAAGCGTGCATCGCCAACGGACGCAGCACTTGCCACTGAGCAGGCGAAGTGTCTTGGAATTCGTCAAGCAAAACGTGATCGATCGCGCCGTCCATGCGGTTGGTCAACGAGGCATGGTCGACCTTGGCAAACAGGTTGGCCAACCGAACCGCGACGTCTTCAAACCCCAGCACGCGAGTGGCTTGCTTGAGTTGGTTGACGTGGAAATCGTAGGCCGCCAACACCTTGCCCGTGGCCTCGTTCTGGGCGCTCAGCAAACTAAGTACCTCGGTTCGCACGGCTGCGTAAACGACGTCCAGCGCCTCGTCGAGTCCATCGGGTAACACGCTGCGTCCGAACTTGACATCTTCGCCGGTCCGGCGTGCCTTGGCGATATTCACGATCAGCGTTTCATCGGTCAACGTTTTGAAGTCGCCCGTTTCAGTGACATCCGCCAACTTTTGCAGCTTGGCTTTCACCGTCTTTTGTTTCGCTTCGGCTTGGCGAAGCTCGCCAGCGACTCGCGTTAGATCTTTTTGCTCGGGCCGTTTCGGAACGACAAGCTTGTGCCATACCTCTTGTTCGCTACGCCGCTGGATACTGTACGCGGTATCGATGACTTGCATCAATTCACGCTGGATCGAACGTTTGATTTCGCCCTTGCCAAGCATCGTCAAGATCGTGGTCATTTCGCTCGGATTCAGCATCGAAACCACGTTGCTGATCGCTTGTTCTTTGATCCACATCTCTTGGATCTCGTCGGTCAATTGCCACGCGGGAGGCAGGTTCAATTCAAACGGGAACGAACGGGCCAATTGCGTGAACAGACTGTCGAGCGTGCAGATCCGCAAGCGATGGATGTTACGCAGGATCTTGTGCAGCAGTTGACGGCACGTTTGGTGGTTCAGCGTCGGCACACCGACTTGATCTCGCAACTGCTGCAGTGCATCGGCATCGTTGTCGTCGCCGGCTTTGGAAAGGACCAACAGCACACGGTCCAGGATTTCACCGGCCGCTTTACGAGTAAACGTCGTTGCCAGGATCGTCTCGGGCGGCGAGTCTTGCAGCAGAATTCGCAACAACCGAGCGGTCAATTGGTACGTTTTTCCCGTCCCTGCCGACGCGCGGACGAGCGTCGGGCGAAGTGCGTTAGTTTGTGTCGAGGCGTTCAAGGTGATTTCGTGGGGGTTGGGGAAAGACATCAACAATCAGTGGCACGGCAACATCGAAGCAGAACGACGCCGCCTATTCGGAATCATCCATTTCGCCGGCGACGGACATCACGCCGGTTTGCATGATCATGTCGTAGTCGTCGTATTGGATCGGATCGGTGCTCGGCGCAAAGTCTTCGTCACGGATGCGGCGAACGCAGTCGAGGATCAATTGTCGTGCTTGATCCATCAGCGGTTCGTCAAATTCGGCGATGTTGATCTTCGTTTCCTCGTCCTTGTCACTGATATTGAAGTAACCGAGTTGGACTTCGGTTGGATTGGCTTCGATGCCGAGATACGGAATCATCATGCGGTAGAGTGGCAATTGCAGGTCAATCCATTTCAGTCCCTCGTCGGTCTTTTTGAGGTGCTTTTTCTCAGGTTTGTGCCCGTGCGTTTTATAATCCAAAATCGCCCAGCGTCCTGAATCGGGGTGGTAGTCGATGCGATCGAGTCGGCCGCGAAGTCCCATTTTAAAGCCGTCGACCTCAATGCAGGCTCCGTCCTGTTTGTCGTCGACGGACGCTTCGGATTCTTTGATCACCCAGCCTTCGCCGATTCGTTTGGCTTGTTCGATAGCTACTTTGCGAAGACGTCTTTCCGCTTGACGGATTTGCAATGCCACCGCGGTGGAAGCCGAGTCGCCGTATCGCAAGCTCGCGTAACGGTGCAAATGATGAAGCAGGAGTTTTTCGATCTTGTCCGCGTCGGCTTCATCGCGATCGTCGGAATCGCCAAACGTTTCTAACGCACCGTGAATCAAATCGCCAAATTGGTTCGCCGCTAATTCGGCTGACATGTCGTCAAGCGGTTTCAGCTTCAGCACATGACGCAGATAGAATCGATACGGACATGCCAAGTAATCGTGAAACGCGGTCACGCTCATGGTCTTGACCGGACAGGTGCCGGTCGAAGGCGGCAGCGTGGGGATCGGCAGCGATGATTCGACGTTTGCGGTGTCCCAGCCGTGCTGAACCACGACTCGCGGTCGGCTTTTTTCGAGTAACAAGCGGATTCGCCGAGCCACATCCTCGTCCGATGCCGCCGCCAACAATCGGCTGGGCGGTGTTGGAGTTCCATCGGCCGAATTGCGACCGACAATAAAACGGATCGATTGGCGAGTGGACAGCAATAGTTGCATGTTGTAAACGTCGCGGGCGAAGCGGCGGTCGTTATCGGCCATCCGTAATTGAGTTCGCAGCGTGCCAGGCAAAAATGCGTCGTTGGTGACTGCGGTGGGAACAAACGGATGGTTCAGCCCCAGCACCACCAACGCCTGAGCATCATCCAAGGCGAGGTCCAACCAACCGAGGATTTCAATGTCGTCGGGCTTCATCGCATCGACCACACGCAGGTCGCCGACGCGGTTGGCGATCATTTGCATCGCACTCGCCCCGTCAATTTCGAGATCCAGTTCCGCGTTGACCTCGGCAAACCGCGTTACCAATCCGCGAACCGAATGCAGCGCCATCGCGGTTCGGTCTTGCGGCCCGCTGTCTTCAGGAAGGTTGTCCGATTCGAATGCGAATAGTGGCAGAGACTCGTCGGCGAGTGCTTCGGAATCGAGTTCTCGGGAATAAAGCGTCGATAGCCACTGCGAGATTGCACCGCACCATTGCCCTAACGAGCGGTTCGCCCCTTGCAGTGGCGCCATCCATTTTTCGATCCGTTTGGCGACCTGGATCGCAGTGGGATAGTTTTTCTTGGCTTCTTCAGGTAGCGGGTTGGCGAGTTGGATGGGAAAGTGATTGGCAAGCAATTGGTCGAGCTGGGTTAACCAGGATTTTGCCGCGTCGGGATCCTGTTTGCAGATCCAATCGTGAACATCCGCGTGCCGAACCAGGGTCGCCAGTGATTGCCACGAGCGAGTTTTTAAATAGGACGCGGTCAAGTTCAACAGCCGTCCAATCGCGGTGCGATCAATGCTCCACCCGAGGTTTCGGAACGTATCGACACCGCAGCTTCGCATTTCAAATTCGATCGGTCCAACTTGGGATTCGTCGGTGACGCCGATCGTGACTTCGTCGACCGGATAATGTTGTGCGAACTCGGCAATCACTTCGGCAACGGTGGTCGCTTGGTCGGCAATATCGCCCGCCGGAATCAATTGGTCGTCTTCGATCGGCAAGCGGTAATCGGCCCACTTGCTCGTTTCGATACAGCCCAGGTCGTCAAATCGCGACGCTTCGTTTTCGGGGGCGGCGACCATCGCGATGATTTCGCCTTGCATGGCCCGCAGCATCGCAATCTGCAGATGACTCAAGTCGCTCGTCCCAATCATCACGATCGTCGAGCCGGTTTTACAGGCGTTGTTGGCCAGCGCAAATCGACGTTCGTGGTGCGGGTCGGCCAGTCCCGCCGAGGCGAGTCGCTTTAAATACGATTCAAACAACGTCGCAAGCAGCGTCCATCGTCGCTGGTCGTTTTCGGCTTCGGTTGCGGCAGCCACATCGGCAAACGAAAGTTGGTTCGAGGCCAAATCCTCGTGCAGCCCCCGAATCGTCGCCGCCAACTCCATCCAAGTATCCGCTTCATCGGACGTCGGCAAGGTGGGGACAAGCGGTTTCAGCGTCTCGGGATTGGTCGCCGCAAGGACTTGGGACCAAGCAAGCGTTTGCTCGAAGTCGATCGCCAGCTTGGCGCGGGGCGAATAGAGTTGTTCGGGAAGCCGACCGAGCGTCAGGATTCGGGGAAGACTCAGACGCAGATCGGCATTGGCGGCCGCTTCCTTCAATAGCGTCTCGAAACGATAGGAACTTTGCGACGTGGGCAGAACGCAGATCAGTCCCGACAGATCAAACTGATTCGCCGACGCAAATTTCGTTTTCAGCGATTCCACAGCACGCGGCAGCAGCGGGGCATCCCAGCCAAGAAATTGGGTCGTGATTTGTGGATTCATAGATTCGGTGACAAAAAAGGTCATGCGACCCGAGGCGGAAATACAGTAGTGTCGCGATCGGAGTGACACGTCTGGTCACAACGGAGTGATTTTCAGGAAAAAAGTGTTCTTTGCTAGTAAGGCAAAAAAACGAGCATTTAGCCCAGGCTGCCCATCTTTCCTGGTTCCGTTCAGAAAGAATGAAAGGACTTGGGAAAATTTACCGTCTGTGCTGAATGTTCTAGCGCCGCAGCGCCGATAACACTTAACAAATGGAGTCCCAGGGAAGCCACTACCGTGCGCATGGAGGCGCACCGCGATGATCATCTGGTCCATCAAATTATTCAGTAACGTTCGCCACGCGATCGCCGGACGCAAATATCCGCACCAGCTTGCTGGGGCGGTTGCGATCGGTGCGTTGTTAGGCATTATTCCGCACGGAAATCTGTTGGCGCTGTTTGTGCTGATCGTTTTGTTGTCGCTGAAGATCAACCACTCGATGGCGGCATTGACCACGATCGGGACGACCTTCGCTGCAACCAAGCTCGATCCGTATTCGCATGACGTCGGCAGCTATATTCTGACGCATCCGACGCTCGGTCCCAAGATGGCCAGTTTCTGGAAGCTGCCGCTGGTGCCGTGGACCGACCTGAACAACACCGTAGTGTTGGGAAGTTTCGTCATCGGATTAGCCGCCGTGCTGCCCATTTTCCTGATTACCTACCCCGTATTCCGGTTGTTCAAACCTCGGGATGCTGAGGCCGAAGGTCAGCGGATCGACGCCCTTTCGGATGAGGCCCTGGACGCCGAAGAAAACTGCGTCGTGCTTCAGCCCGCAACACCCAATGCACCGCAAACGCCACGTCGTGTAGGCGAGGTGGCTGCCGCGGCGACACAGCCGATGGTTGTTCGCATCGATCAATCGCATGTCGTTTCCAAGTCGGACGCTGAAACCCATGCTGAAGCTAATGCAGAAGTGAACGCGGCGTTCGATGATGACTCAAACGAGTCAAGCGAACACCTGCAGATGCCTCGTATGTCGGTCGAGACGCGAATCGACGTGATTCGCATGAAAGATGCCGACATGGCGAACAGCCCCATTGAAACCACTCCCTCGGCCACCCAGGACGAGGACGAAACCGATCAACAACCGATGGACGAGGCGCTTAATTACTTACTTCGTCAATTGCGCACCTCTAAGCAAAAGGATGCAGCATGATACGCTGGAGTTTTGTACTAACCCGTCTGATCATTGTTGTCGCGATCATCATGTTGTTGCGTTGGGGCTTAGGCCCGGTCGCCAGCTACGTGACAATCAAAGGGTTCGAAAGTGCCACCGGTGCCAAAGTCGAAATCGGCAGCGCCCATGTCGGACTGTTTCCCCCGAGCATCTCGTATTCGGATTTCCGAGTCGCGGATCCTCGTAAGGGCAAAGAGATGGAGGACATGTTTCGCGCCGAATCGATCGAGCTTGTGATCGATGGTGACGCGATGCTGCATCGCCGCTGGGTTGCCCGCGATGGCAAAATCACCGGACTGCAAATTGGTGCCGATCGAGATTCGTCGGGACACTATGAAGACGAACAAGAAGAGGCGGCTCCTTCGCCGTCGGATGCACCTTCGTTTCTGACTCGCATGATTGCTGCGACAACCGATTCGCTTAGCGCCGAAGCAAGTGCGCTGACCGAAAACCTGGAAACCGTTCGCCGTAGTCGCGAAATCCGTGACCGCTGGGAAAGTGAATACGATTCGTTGGTCGTGCGAGCACGTAACTTGGAAAAACAGATTCGCACGGTGCGTGATGAAGCACGTGGGATCGATAATCCGCTGCGAGATTGGCCGCAACTGCAGCGGACGCTCGAGCAAGCCAAACAAGCTCGCAACGAATTGATGGCAGTTCGCCAAGCCATTGATACGCTGCCCGAACAACTGCAAACGGATCTCGCTTCGCTGGATGAAGCGAAGAAAATCGACATGCAAAAAGTCAACAAGTTTGTACCAAGCGATCTTCAGAATGGAGATGACTTTGGCATCGATATGTTGAAGTTTGCTGTGCAAAAACAGATCGATCAGATTCGTGGCTACCTGGATGGGGGACGCACGATCGCCAACTACACCGTGGTGGCGCCCGAGAGCGAACGAGGGCGAGGCGAAGACTTTGATTTGCTTGGCAACGCACAGCTCTCAACCTTGCTGGTTCGTCGCTGCGAAGTCGGCGGATTGATGCGTGCCAATGGCAAAATGTATACGCTCAAAGGCATCGTTGAAAATCTGACTCCGACGCCCGAGTTATTGCGAGAACCAACGCTGGTCAAGTTCCAATTAGATGGGCCTGATGTGGTTCGCGTTGAATACGCGGTCGATCGTCGTCGCGGTGCGGATGTCGATTTGTTGACACTGCATTGGCCTCAAATGGAAGCCAAACCGCTGCGTTTAGGCAGCCAACACGAAGCGGGAATCAAAATCAGTGGCGGCCAACGCGAATTGTGGGTCCAACTGCGTAGCGAAGGTGATAACGTCGAAGGCCGTTTCGTCAGCAAGCAGACAGGGCTGCAGATGAAGCTTGCGGTCGATTCCAAATTCGAAAAATCCGCTGCGGTCCAGTCGTTGCAATCAAGCTTGGATGCGGTCGATCGCATCGAGATTGACGCCAACTTCAGCGGCCAATGGAACGATCTTGCCCTGAAGATGCACACCAATCTCGGACAAGTGTTCCGCCGAGCGACTCAGGACGCTGTCAATGATCAAATCGTGGCATCGAAGCAGAAGCTGCAGGAACAGGTCGACAAGGCTCACTTGGAGCAAACGTTGGCGCTGCGAGAATGGTTGACGTCACAGCAAAGCGAAGCACGTTCGCTGCTGGCCAGCGCGGACAAGTCGATCGAAGAGATGAGCCAAAAAGTGATGAGCGAAGTCGGCGACGCTGACGTCTATCTTGGCAAGTTGCGAGGCGCCTTCGAGAAGAAGCTGCGTTAACCACAAGGTTTTCGGGTAGTGGACGAGGCCACGAGTCCCGCAGCTTACGGTAGTGGACGAGGCCACGAGTCCCGCACATGGGGTCAATCCCAGGACTCGTTGCCTCGTCCACTACGGTCTATTTGTGACAAACGCGAGCGACTACGAAGAGACGCGAGCCACGGTGGTTTCGATTGCCGAGATCAAGGCTCGTGCCTTGTTCATCGTTTCGTCGTATTCCGAATCGGGATCGCTGTCGGCGACCACGCCGCAGCCCGCTTGCACGTAGACGACGCCGTCTTTGGCGACCATGGTCCGCAGTGCGATACAGGTATCCATATTGCCTCGGTAATCGACGTAACCGACCGCGCCGCCGTAGGGGCCGCGGCGGTGAGGTTCGATCGAATCAATCACTTCCATCGCGCGAACTTTGGGTGCACCGGAAACCGTGCCCGCGGGTAAACATGCCTTCAATGCGTCAAAGGCGTCGAGCCCTTCTCGCAACTTGCCTTGCACCTCGCTGCTGATGTGCATCACATGCGAATAACGCTCGACCACCATCACTTCGGTCAATTCCACGGTTCCAAACTGGGCCACGCGTCCAACATCGTTGCGCCCCAGGTCAACAAGCATCACATGCTCGGCAATTTCTTTGTTCCTGCCAACGGGCGGACGGTGACGATATTGTCGGCGACTCGGCACATGATCTCGGGCGAGCACCCAACCAGCATGCAATCCGACGTACGGACAAAGAACATGAACGGGCTGGGATTGACCACTCGCAGTGAGCGATAAATCTCAAACGGATCGACGTCCGTTTTGACGCTGAGCCGCTGGCTTGGGACGACCTGGAAAATATCGCCTGCACGAATGTATTCCACACATTCTAATACCGCTTTGCGGAACGATTCGCGAGTAAAGTTGGACTCGATATTCAGCGGTGGCGAAGGCTTCTCGGTCGTGAATTCTTCGGGCGTATGTGCGG
>CAXBHV010000070.1:0-12295 GCA_963974855.1 uncultured Rhodopirellula sp.
CAGAAGGTGGTGATTCGTATTGGCCGGCAACCATCCACGCTCTGGCGAGCGTAGCCACGGGACACAATCACCATAATATGCGGTCTCTAAATGCTTCACAACATTGGGAGCAGCGGCTCGATGTACCGGGGCCGACAACGCCTCACGCGAGAACGCACAAATCAATCACGAGCACGGCGGTCCAGGCGGCGGTGCGAAGCCAATTGGTTTGGACTAAGCGACCGATGGTGGCAACGTCGTAGCCGAATTGTTGCAAGCGGTTGTGGCAGGGGACGCTGAGCACGAACGTTGACACCCAGGCAATGGCGATGCAGAGAATCGCGACCCAGCCCGCGATGCTGGGATCCGAAACAATTGCCCAGCCGTGCAGCCCGACTTGCGCGAACATCAACGGGATGACAAAGAACGAGATCAAATGGGTGTAGCGTGCATGCCACGATTTGAATCGGTCGGGATCGCAGAATTCAAACGAAGGATAAATGATCCACTGGACCAACCAAATCAGCACGAATAGGCCGGCATCGACGAGCGGTTTGAGCTGCAGGACAATGTCAGGGATGTTCATTAAAGACGTTGATCAGAAATGCAAACGAGCGTTCGTAGATGCCAGGTGATGTGCTTTCACGCGGGCCGGCAATGTTCAGCGTCGCGGGCTGATGCTCGGCAAGCCAGCGGGCAATCATCGCGGGTTCGTCAACCGGCAGCCGCACCAACAAATAGGCTTTGCCGAGTCGATCGCAAATCCGCCGCGTCAGTAGCGTGCCACTGCGAAGTTTCTTTTCGTACAGAATCAACGTCGCGTCGCTGTCGATCACGTTTTGCTCGGTCCGCGGCGGGTATTCGCTCGACCGCATCTCTTGCAACTCGTAGCGACTGGGGATGCTGCCGTCTTCGGACAATCGGCCTGCGGGACACCAACCGCCATGACCAATCCCCAATGCGATGGCGACGTCCAATCCGGCACGATCGACGCCGGTCTGGCCTCCGGAAACAATCTTCGCCGGCCATACCCGTTGGTTGGATGTGCGTTCGGATTTTGACGCCGTCTTTTTGGTCATATCTACCGCTGCTCGGGCGTTCCCAGTTTCGCTTCCATCGATTTGTCCAGCACGAGGTTTCGTCGCGCTGGAATTAGCTTACCAAATTTCTGCCACGATTCCGGTAGCGGCGCGGACCATCCGACTCGCTCGCGCAGGGTGGGATGGGTGATTTCAAGTTTCCAGCTGTGCAGTGCGATTCCCGATTCGAACGGGTTGCTGGCGTCGTATTTCCGGTCGCCCCAAACAGGGAAGCCGAGATTGGCGAATTGCAAGCGGATTTGGTGTTTGCGTCCGGTCAACAATCGCACCGCGACGAGCGATGCATCGGGCTCGGCGGCGAGACAGACGTAACGCAGCCGAGCCAGCTGGGCACCATCACGCTGCTTCGGCACGATTTCCATACGACGAGCCGAATCATTTTTGGCGACGTGATCGACCAACTCGCCATACTCGGCGTCCAAACACCCTTCGAGCACCGCGAGGTAGGTTTTCGACGCGACATCTTTGCCTTGTCCCGAAAACTGGGGCGTTAAACGCGACGCTGATTTGCTGGTTTTCGCCATCACGATCACGCCGCTCGTCATCGAATCCAATCGGCTGACGATCCCCAGATAGGCGCGGCCAGGTTTGTTGTAGCGTTTTCGCAGGTATTCGGTGGCATGGATGTGCAGCGTGGGACCTGTTTCCGCCCCCATCGTGATTAGTTCCGCTGGTTTGTTGATGACCAGCAAATGGTTATCTTCGAAAAGAATGTCGAGGTCGGACATGAGTGACGAGCGAGTGGGGAATAAGAAGGAGGTGGAGATCCAAAAATCGTAAAGTACGATGTTGCGATTACGTTGGTTGTAGTGCCCCGAGGCGTGGAAACGTAGGGCATTGAGGCAATTCCTGGCGGATTCCTCGGCTCCGCATCGGTTTGGCAGGGGTTACCTAGGGCTGCGGAATCCCGAATCAAGACGGTTCGATCCGTAGGGGGATGCGACAAATTAGATCCAAGAAACGGGGCCACTGGATCCCCGGGTTGCCTTGACAACGGCACCCGAGATGTTCACAATTGGCCTTACTGAGACTGATTCTCAATAAAAGGAAAGGCGTGACTGTGACGACACTTGATCAGCTGCAACCGGGGCAAATGGCCCAAATTGTCCGCATCGACGGATTTGATGGCATTGCATCGCGTTTGCGAGAGATGGGCTTTGTCCCAGGTCAATCGGTACAATTTTTGCGCACTGCACCGCTAGGTGATCCGTTGAAGTGCTCGGTCCAGGGCAGCCGGATCGCGGTTCGATGTGGCGAAGCACGCCGCGTGTTTATCGAACCGATCGCGGAACCGGCGCTGGTTTCGTAACGATCGCGTTCATTTGCGACGATTCGTGTCGGGATCGACACGCCCTCCCCCCTCCTTCGCCAGAGCGGTTCTTCTTCTGGCACGACCTTCCTAGGACGTAGATTAAATCAATGGCGAGCTCCGCCAATCGCACCTTGCCCTCGGCGGGAAAGACGGCCGCAAAAGTTACCTCCCGCGTCGCGCTCGTTGGTAATCCCAATACGGGCAAGAGCACGCTGTTTAATGCCTTAGCGGGAATGCATGTCCGCACGGGCAACTACGCGGGCGTCACGATCGAAAAGAAAATCGGACGCTGCGACCTGGGCGGCAGCGCCCCCGACAGCGACCACCGGATCATCGATCTCGTTGACTTGCCCGGCACCTACAGTTTGGCCCCTCGCTCACCGGACGAATTGGTGGCAGTCGAGGTTTTAACAGGCGATGTCGAATCGGAATCGCCGATCGACGTGATTGTTTGCGTCGTCAACGCGACCGTGCTACAGCGAAACTTGTTCTTGGTCAGCCAAGTGCTCGAGTTGGGCAAACCAACGATCGTCGCACTGAACATGATCGACACGGCCGTCGCACGTGGCTTTGTGATCGATGTCGATCAATTGTCCAAGAATCTTGGGGTGCCCGTCGTTTGCACTAGTGCATCGCGGAGGACGGGAATCGATGAACTGAAGTCGACCATCCGCACGGAACTGGAGCGAGCGGATTCCAAATCGGTCCACCTGACCGAGCGTGATCGTCCGCTGCCGAGCGAGTTTTACGAGGTTTGTAGCGAACTGCGGAGCGAGCTGATCTCGCGTGCCTGCACGACCGAGTCACTATCACACCGCGCGGCGACCGAGTCGGTTCTGCCCGATCAATATTTGATCGAACGGATGTTATTGGATCGAGGTGGCGAAGCGGAACGACGAGCCGTCCGCCGCTTGGGTGCCGCGGTCTTGCCGGCGATCAGTGCGGCACGAGAAAAGTTAGCCGAAAAGGTGGGCGATGCGATCGACATGGAGTGCAGCGCCCGCTATTCATGGGCCGCACGCAGTCTGCAAAATGTGGTCTCGACCAAACTTGGCAAACCACGAAACGCAACCGATCTGTTGGACGCAGTGTTAACGCATCGCGTGGCCGGACTGGTTTGCTTCTTTGCGATGATGTTCCTGATTTTCCAGTGCATCTATTCATTTTCGTCGTATCCGATGGATGCGATCGAATATGGCACCGGACTTGTTTCGGACTGGGTTACCGCCATTGTGCCGCCGGGAATGCTGCGAAGCTTGTTGGTGGACGGGGTGATCGCGGGCGTCGGTGGCGTTTTGATTTTTCTGCCGCAGATCGCATTGCTGTTCTTTTTCTTGGCACTGTTGGAAGATTGCGGCTACATGGCGCGGGCCGCCTTTTTGGTCGACCGCGTGATGACGTTGTTCGGGCTGAGCGGCAAGTCGTTTTTGCCGATGATGAGTTCGTTTGCGTGTGCGGTACCGGGCGTGATGGCGACCCGCGTGATCGAAAACCGCCGCGACCGGTTTGCTACGATCATGGTCGCGCCGCTGATGAGCTGCAGCGCTCGATTGCCCGTTTATCTGTTGCTGATCGGAGCGTTTATTCCGAGTGCCAGCTACGTTGGCGGATTGTTGTCGACGCAGGCGCTCGTGTTGATGGCGATGTATTTGGTCGGCGTTGTTGTGGCAATTCCAATTGCCTGGCTACTGAAACGCACGCTGCTGCGAGGCGAGGTCGCTCCGTTTGTGCTGGAGCTGCCTGAGTACAAAGTCCCTTCGGCGAGCGTATTGTTTTCTCGCGTTTGGGAAGCGAGCAAAGCGTTTGTGGTGCGTGCGGGCACGATGATCTTTGCGGCGTCAATTGTGATTTGGTTCGCCGGTTTTTGGCCAGGAGACCATTCCCGACAATTTGAGATCCAACGTGAGCTCGAGCGACTCGAATCGATTCAAGTCGCAGCAAGTGAACCCGCAGCGGATGATAAAATCGTGGCAGAGACGCCCGAGCTTGAAGAAATTGGGGCCCGGATTGAAACGCTGCAAGTCGAGCATCGCGTGCTTAGTGCGACGCTACTGGAGAACAGTGCGTTGGGACAAATTGGTCACGTGATCGCACCGGTGGTCAAGCCTCTCGGATGGGACTGGCGAATTGGTGTCGGAGCGGTCGCAAGTTTTCCGGCACGCGAGGTGATCATCGCGACATTGGGAACGATCTACAGCCTCGGCGGCGACGTCGATGAAGAGGACGACGGTTTGATGGCGGCGCTACGAGCATCGAAGTGGCCCGATGGCCGGCCGGTGTTCACGGTGCCGGTGGCACTATCGATCATGGTGTTCTTTGCACTGTGTGCGCAGTGTGTCAGCACATTGCTGGTGATCAAACGTGAAACCAACTCGTGGTTCTGGCCCGTGCTCAGTTTTTCATACATGACCGTGTTGGCCTACATTGGCGCGTTGGTCACGTATCAAGTCGGCACACGATTCTTCTAGGAGAACTTGGCATCGTGATCGATTGGCAAACGGTAATTTCGATCTGCATTGTCACCGCAGCCGCGTTGTGGTTATTGCGGGGGATGGTCGCGACGGTCCGCAAAGGGCTGAGCAACAATCCGGCGGACTCGGTGGGCTGTGGCAATTGCCCCAAAAACCCCGCAACCAAAGCCGAGAACAATTTGGTTCAGTTGAGCCGTCCCAAACGCGATTCACGATAGAACGCAGGGAGAGCAGAGCCTTGCCGGAACAGCGCAAATGCGTTGGATGGAAATTCGGCGATGCATTTTGTGGTGTCGGGCGGTTTTGCATCACGTACCCCGGCCAAAAACTTTTGCTTGGTCCGACCTACGGACAAGGAGTTAGGGGATTTGGGTTGATGACAGGCTGGAAGCCAATCCCACAAAATGCGTTGGCACGCTCCCCCACGCGGCTTGGAATTTCGTTAGAATCGGGCACCGACTGTCCGGTATTTCGTTTCTCCACACTTTGCCAAACGCAACATGAGCACCACTGTCGAGTCGATGCAGAGCCAAGCGGATGAGTTTCGTAGTCGTTACGGAGCAGTGCGTGACATGATTGGCCGCGTGATCGTCGGTCACGACGACATCGTTCATGGCGTGTTGACGGCGATGTTATGTGGCGGCCACTGTCTGCTCGAAGGCGTTCCCGGCCTCGGTAAAACGATGTTGGTGCGAACGCTTGCCGAAGTTCTCGAGCTGAACTTCAATCGCATCCAATTCACTCCCGATTTGATGCCCGCCGATATTCTGGGCACCAACATGATCAACGAGGACGAGAACGGGCGACGTCGATTCGAATTCCAACGCGGTCCCGTCTTCACCCAAATCCTGTTGGCGGACGAAATTAACCGGGCGACACCGAAAACGCAGTCCGCGATGCTCGAAACGATGCAAGAAGGAACCGTCACGGCGGCGGGCCAGCGATTCACGCTCGATAAGCCCTTCTTCGTCTTGGCGACCCAAAACCCGATTGAACAAGAGGGCACGTACCCGTTGCCGGAAGCCCAAATGGACCGCTTTCTGTTCAAATTGGTGGTGGGTTACAGTTCCCGTGAAGATTTGAACGAAATCGTTGATCGCACCACCCGCCGTGTCAAAACAGAAATCGAAAAAGTGATGGATGGTGTTGAGATCATGAAGTGGCAAACGCTGGTCCGCGAGGTGATTCTGGCGCCTCACGTCCAAGATTACTTGGTGCGTTTGACATTGGCGACGCATCCCGACGGAGCTCACAGCGTCAAAGCGACCAACGACTACATCCGCTGGGGCAGCAGTCCTCGTGGTGCTCAGACATTAGCACTGGCCTCGAAAGTCCGCGCGCTGCTAGATGGCCGATACAACGTTAGTTTTGAAGACATCCGCCGCGTCTACTTGCCGGCGATGCGGCACCGCGTGCTGCTAAACTTTGAAGCTCAAGCCGAAGGGGTCCAACCAGACCAGGTGTTACTGGACATCCTTGAGAAGGTTCCCGATAAAGCCGACTGATCACGGGCCCCCTGGACTATTTGGGATTCCCAAACTCGTAAACCTATTCGTCCCCCCCCCTCCCATTCCTCCCCACCTACCTACCACGAGCGAATTCGATGAACAAACGATTTGTTGACTTGGTTTGTCTCACGACACTTTTTGTTGCCCTTGGCGTAAGCTTCGGCAACGCAGAAGACAAAGCGGACAAGAAAAATGACGCCAAGAACGACGCTCCGGCGTTATGGGTGACATCGATTGCCCCGCTCTCGGGTGACACCTATGTCGCTGCGACCGCCGACGGACTGCTGCTGCGTGAAGCACAGGTAAAAACGTTCTCGGTCTCGGACCCAAAATTACTGACCGATCTGTACAGCCACCCAGCGG
Source organism: uncultured Rhodopirellula sp. (assembly GCA_963974855.1). Taxonomy (GTDB): domain Bacteria; phylum Planctomycetota; class Planctomycetia; order Pirellulales; family Pirellulaceae; genus Novipirellula. The sequence goes on from CAXBHV010000070.1 coordinate 6,734, forward strand.
CCGTATGGTGTGTCGACGCCACAGCGGACGGAAAGACGATCGCGAGTGTCGATTACCGTGGCAACTTGGTGATTTACAATGCCGAGTCGAAGGAAGCCAAGACGCACGAGAAAGCGCTCGAGCGATGGTGCCAATCGTTGACATTTGCTCCGGATGACAAAACCATCGTTGCGGGTAACGAAGCCGGCAAGTTGATGGTTTGGGATCTGGCGGAAAACAAGATCAGCAAAACACTCGAATTGGGCGGACAATCCGTCACCGCGTTGGCATTTTCAGCCGACGGCAAACAGATCGCGGCAGCCGATGGTGGCGGCGAAGTGCATTTGATCCAGTGGCCTGAGTTGACGGCCAGCGGCAAGATCAAGGTTAGCGACCAACCCGCATGGAGCGTCGTTTACGCAGGCGGAAATCTGTTGATCGGCAGTGGCGATCGCAACTTGTATCAATGCGAAGCGAAAGCGGATGCCAAGCCGACTCGTTTGACGCGAGCCGGTGACTGGATCACCGAATTTGTGGTTTCGAAAAACGGCAAACTGGCCGCGGCGGACCTCGGTGGCAAACTCTATTTCCCAATGCAAAACGACAAAAACGATGTCGGCTCCGATCTCAGTCCGGCGAAGAGTGGTGCCTGGGCGTTGTGTTTCCACGACGACAAAACATTGATGGTCGGAACTCGCAAAGACGGCATCGTCGTCGTCAAGGAATCCGAAGCCTGGAGCAAACCACTGCCACCGGTCATCGACAAGAAGCCTGAGGAAGAGGCGAAACCCGAGGAAGAGGCCAAGCCTGAAGAAAAGAAGGAGATGGCCAAAGAAGAGAAGAAGGCTGATAAACCTAAGGAAGAAAAGAAGGCTGACGAAAAGAAGGCTGCAGACAAGAAACCTGCTGATAAAAAAGCAGAGGACAAAAAGCCCGCAGATAAGAAGCCTGAAGTAAAGAAAGACGAGAAGCCAGAGGCGAAAAAGCCCGAAGCGAAGGAACCTGAGGAAAAGAAATCCGAGGAAAAGAAGTAGGTAGCGAAAGTCGCCAAGACTTTCGTCCCGCGAAGTGTTTTAATGCAAAGCGGCCGAACGGGACGCAGCAATGCGTTCGATTTTCAGCCGCTAGCGGCTTGCCTCGGGCCCGTAAATCTTTGGTACTGTAATGACGGTGCGATGACGCAAGGTTCCTGCCACTTTTTCTTGCGCAGCTTTTTTGCCACCTCTCCACCAACTTCGTTGGGGGAGAGGTCGAACGGAGCCTTCAGCGACGTTCGGGTGAGGGGGCTGACCGAGCAAGCCAATGGCGACGATAACGCCGTTTGCACCGGAATTGCTCGCCGATAGCGCGGTCGCCCCCTCACCCGAGCAACGCCTTTAGGGCGTGCTCGACCTCTCCCCCGACTTCGTCGGTGGAGAGGTAACTGCAGTGCAGGCCGAAAGAAAAACTCACCCCAATAGCTGATATCAACAGCAAAGCATTAACAATCCAGGCTAGCGTCGTCGCACTTCCCAAAGGCAAATCGCAAGCAACGTACGCACCTCACTGAAAAATGAACTGCCGCTGGACTCGCTTCGGCTACAATCAGACAATGGCACGTGAACTGTGCCGCACTTCTAATCTTGTCCAATATGCGATTAAGTCGCTCAAATTTCTCTCATTATGTCGAACGTTCCCACTGATACCGAATCCCAATCCAACGCAACCTCAGGACGACTGGAATACGTTGTCCGTTGTGGTTCGATGCGTATTCTTGGGGTGATGCGAGCGAAGCAATCGTTTCGTTATGGTGACCAAGTCGTGGTGCGGACATCGCGAGGCACCGAGATCGGCACCGTCCTTTGCGAGGCGACCGCTGCGGCCGTGGACCACATTGCCGAACCGACCGAAGGTTCGATCGTGCGGTCGTTAACAGCAGATGATCAAAACCAGTGGAAGCACCTTGAATCGAAGGCTCACGAGGACATCGAAATTTGCCAGAAGTTGGCGAACCGTTTGAATCTGCAAATGGATGTCGTCGACGCCGAGCGGATTTTGGGCGGCGAGCGGATGGTGGTCTACTATTTGGCTGAGCAGCGGATCGACTTTCGTCAGCTCGTTCGCGATTTGGCAGGCCATTTCCAAACACGGATCGAGATGCGTCAAATCGGGGTGCGTGACGAAGCGAAACTGTTGGCCGATTACGGCGATTGCGGACAACCGATCTGTTGCGCGAACCATCTCAGCAAGATGCCGCCGGTATCGATGCGGATGGCGAAACTGCAAAAAGCGACACTGGACCCAACGAAAATCTCAGGCCGCTGTGGCCGTTTGAAATGCTGTCTTCGATACGAGTTTGACACGTACGAAGAACTGGCCGCAGAGCTGCCGCCCGTGGGCAGCCAAATTTTGACGCGTGACGGCAGTGCGACCGTGTTAGGCCAAGACATCCTGTCGCAGCAATTGGCGATCAAGACCGAAGATGGCCGCCGCATCATGCTGGCGGGCTCCGACGTTATCTCGATCACCAAACGTGGCAGTAACGAAAAGAAGTCTCACGGCAAGAAAAAGAAGTAGAATTCCTCGTTCCTCAGGCTCCAGCCTGCGAACGCACTGCAGGCTCCTGCCTGCAGAATAGGGAAAAACGTGAGGCGGGAGCCTCTAAAAGCAGGGTGTTCCAAGGCAGGAGCCCTGGAACAAGTCGATCATTATGGGGTTTGACGCACCACGTGGGTTTGATCGATGTCGACCGCTCCTAACTCTTGCTTTTCGCCATCCGGCCACTGGATTGTTACATTATCGATTGTCTTTGCTTCGCCCAATCCAAACGTGACCGGCAATTCGACTTGCGACAGATAGCTGCGAGTGGGCATCACTTGTTTGCGGAATACTTCGTCGCCGACAGTCAACTCGACCCAAGCACCGATCGCATCGCGGTTGGACTTCACGCCGTCGCCATTGAGTTGAAAACGAACGTAGTGATGCTTTAGGTCAAGATCGTTCCTCAACAACCGTGGCTTACGTCCGGTTGCGGTCAGCAAAACATCCAAATCGCCATCGTTATCAAAATCGAGATATGCGGCTCCGCGTCCGACCATTGGTCTCAGCAAATCCTCACCGCAATGCGCGACATCAACTTTGACAAACTCGGTCCCTTGAGTCGAACCTGCATTCCAAAACAGTTGCGGCGGTTGTTCGTAATGCTGGCTCGGTTGCACCCGATTGATGTCTTCTTCCAAGTGACCGTTGGCACAAAACAGGTCCAAGCGGCCATCCAAATCATAATCAAAGTAGAAAATCCCAAACGTCAATTCCAATCGCGTACTGGGGCCAAGCCCGGTGGAAATCGCTTCGTCAAAAAACTGCATTCGACCGCGTTTGGAAACATACAACGCGGTCATCTCGTTGGAAAAGTTTCCAATCGCGACCGCCATGGCTTTGCCTTTTCGTAGCGGCGTGACGTCGATCCCCATCGCCCCGCGCGCATTGCCACCCGAATCGAACGCGATCCCCGACAACACGCCAAACTCTTGAAACTTGCCATCGCCGGTGTTGCGGAACAACAGGTTCTGTACCGTGTCGTTGGAAACGATCAGATCAAGCGTGCCATTTTCGTCGAGGTCACAGATGGCGACTCCGAGCGATTTTGCTAACTGAACGCCCGTGGCGGGATTACGCACCTGAACGCCCGCTTCGGCCGAGACGTCAGTGAATTTGCCGTCGCCATCGTTGCGATACAAGTAAGGAAACGAACCTTCAAAGTTCTGAGGACGGCCATAGGCACGTCCACCACCGACGAGTTGAAAGTTCTGGGTTTGATCATATTGGCGAGTCCACTGGACATAGTTGGCGACAAACAAATCCAAGTCGCCATCGTTGTCGTAGTCAAACCAACCTGCCCCGGTGCTCCAGCGGTCATCGTCCCCGCCGACTGATGCAGATTGCGTTATCTCTTCAAATTTGCCATCGCCAAGATTACGAAACAAACGATTATTTCCCAGCGCAGTGATAAAGACGTCGACATTTCCATCGTTGTCATAATCACCCACGGCGGCTCCCATTCCGTATGCGGAAACGTCCAACCCCGAATCGGCAGTGACATCGTTGAAACGGCCATCGTCGTTGCGATACAGCTCCATCGTGCTCGGAGCATCCTGGACCACTTTGCCGCTTTCGAGATCCCAATCCCAGTTTTTTGAATTGACGAACAAGATGTCTTGATCTCCGTCGTTATCAAAATCGAGCACTGCACAGCCGCCTCCCATCGTTTCAGGAAGCAGCTTGTCGCCGGTCGCTCCGTTGTTGTGGACAAAGTCGATCCCGACCTCGTCAGTGACGTCGGTAAAAATGACTTTGGGAATTTCCGCTGGTGAAACTTCGCGAATTTTCACCGGCGCCAGTTTTGTCTCACGTACCTCCGGCGCCGGTTCCGGACGCGAAAACAGATAGACGGCAACGCCTCCGACGAGGATCAACACTGCAATCGCAACGAGCGAAATGCGAAACGCATGCCCAATCGCCGCGTCATCAAGATGCTCGGTCTCGTCTTGGTTTTCCAAATTATCGCGTTCTAAATTCGAATCGCTCGGCTTTGAGCGTTGTCGTCAGGCTTGTATCGCAGATGCAGTTTGCTGTGTTTTTCCATCAGCGTTTCGTCGCCGATTTTTTCGTACAGCTGCTGCAAATTGTGATGCGCCGACACGTTTTCAGGATCGATCTCCAGTGTCGTTTTGAACTGCTGAATCGCTTCGTTGACATACTGCTGCGATTCCTCCTGTCGCCCTTGGCGTTCGCGAACCTTACTCAAATCAAACAACGTTTGCCCGAGTAGATTGATGACTTCGATATCCAGACTGAAATCGAATCCTCGTCGCTGCATCTCCTCGGTATTATCTTCGAGCACGCTGCGAAGGTTCTGCGCCGCTTCTTCCAGACGACCTTGTTGTGCATTGATTTCACCTGAAAGCCACGCCCAAGTCCAACGAGGGAAGTCCGGCTGATCTGCGTACTGGTTCGCACGGTTCAGTGCCTGGACCGCTTCATCCAAACGTCCTTCGGTGTTCAGCACGCGAGCCAAATTGAGTGGCCCATCGTAGCGTTCCAGTTTCTCCACTTCCTTGAACGCCTCTTCGGCTTGCCTCAATTCCGCCTTGCCCTTCAGCAGCAGTCCGATCCCGTAGTCATTCCAACGCTGCCACTCGGGGATATTTCGTTTCGGATTGGTGACCGCGACCTCGACGCCTTCGACGGGAAAGGTGATCGAATCGGTCGCCATCGTCACGATTGGCAATTCGTTGAGGTACTCTTTTCCCGGTTCATGGCCGCGTATGATCTGGCCCAGTTTTTCGTTTTCGTTCGCCACGATATTCATGTAGCGTTGATCAAATTTTCGGTACTGAACCTTCACTTCGACCGTCACGGGCGCGTCAAGATCGTTGGGAAGTTCCAGCTCGTAATGAACTGTTTGCCCGGCGCCCGGAGGAATTTGGTGATTGTAAAGCGGCGTGAAAATGTCTTCCGCATTGCGGCGGTCGATTCGATTGCCATCTTTGTCGAGCATAAAGACGTTCAAGAAATGGGCCCAGGGATCGACTTCGTTGAACT
>CAXBHV010000071.1:0-12245 GCA_963974855.1 uncultured Rhodopirellula sp.
GGCGAGCGAACTTGCATCGCCCGAGCTGGAGCATTCCTCACCCGTCCAAACGGTTGGTTTCGACGATTACCAGTTGGTCGACGTGGTACTTGACGCACCGGAATCAGCGGAACAAGGCTACGACGCGTCCCCCCCCAAAGCTGGCGGCCCTCTGTCGCTCCATGATGGAATGACTTCGCAGTTCGACGAGCCGATTGTTTACGACACAGTTTCCGATACTGCCTATTCATCCGGGATGACCTTAGAGCAATTCGAGTCGCTAGCCCTTCAGAACAACCCGACCATTGCGGAGCTGGTTGCGACCACGCAGAAAGCGGCTGGATATCGGACCCAGGTGAGCCTGCGAGCCAACCCGAGCATCGGTTACAACGCCACCCAACTCGCCGATCTAGGAACCGACCAGCACACGTTTTTCATTTCACAAACGATCGTCACGGCGAATAAGCTGGCGCTCAACCGCAGCATTTTGAATGAATCGTTGCGTGCGCAGCTATTCCACCTGGAAGCTCAGAAGTATCGGGTTGCAACCGACATCAAGGTTAAGTTCTACGACGCGCTCGCCGCGCAGCGACGCGTGCAACTGATCCAAAGCTTCCAGTCGGTTTCGGAGAAAGGACTTGAATTCGCGGATTTGCGAAAGCAAGCGCAAGAAGGCTCCCAGCTGGATGTCGTTCAAGCCAAAGTATTGAAGAACGAAATTGACCTGCAACTGCGTCAGGCAAACGTCCGCTTCGATGCCGCCTGGCGTGAGTTGGTGGCATTCGCCGGAACTCCCCAGATGGCACCAACCGATCTGCAAGGCGAATTGCCACGGAACGAAACGCCGATGGACTGGAATAGCGTCGCGGCCAACATTGTCGTTTCCAACCCAGAGTACCAAGCGGCTCAGACGCGGGTGACTCGGGCCAGAGCATTGATTTGTCGCCACGAAGTTCAGCCAATTCCAAACCTCGATGTTTCGCTGGGCAGTGGTTATGACAATGGAACCAATAATGGTTTGATCAATTTTCAGGTTGGTGCACCGATTCCGGTTTTCAACAAAAATCAGGGGAATATCTCTGCGGCCCGAGCGGAATACGTTCGAGCGTCGCGTGAAGTCGAGCGGATTGAAAACGCGATCAAAGCACGGCTGGCAATCGCCGCGGGAGATTTTGACGCCTCCTTGGCTGCCGTCGATCAGTATGCCAGTGATATATTGCCCAACGCGCAAGAAGGTCTCGATCTGGCGGAGATTGCTTACAGAGCTGGCGAAACCGATTATGTCCAGGTGCTCATCGCTCAGCGGACATATTTTGAGACCAACCTGCAATACATCGCCGCCCAAGCATTGCTCGGGCAAGCTCGTGCCCGCATCGACGGCTATGTCCTAACAGGTGCGTTGGACGCCGTCACCGACAACAGCGGCGATGACAGCCTGCGAGGCCTGACATTCAGTCAGCAATAATCACTTGCACTGTCTTCCTCGACCAGAGACTACGGTCGCCGAACCGCTAGCCTGAGTATTTCAGCGAAATTTTTCCGTCACAGCCTGATTGGTATGGACCTTTTCGCTGTAATGTCCGACAATAACGTTAAGTACATTTCAGAAAGGTATTTTGTGTCCGCCGTTTGTCGTCTCACCACCATCGCCGCGTTGCTGCTGCACCTGATTTTCGGGTGTTCGCTCCATCACGTCGCCGCGTGTGGGTCGCATGGCCACGACGGGTGTCAACACACCTGCCTGACTGACAATCTCCCAAGTGTCCAGCCAGATGATTGTTGTGGCTGCGGCCATGGTCGCTCGGGCGAGGCGGTCGGGCCGATCGGTAAGGTGAACCAGGTAGTGGCTCCGTGTTGTGCTTGCGAGCCACAGCCTTGTGATGGAAATCATCCGGGGTGCCACGGCGAAGTCGAATGTAGTTTTGTGCCTTCGAGCGATGTCGTGTTCAATATCGATGCTCCGTTGGTCGCGTTTGTGTCCTACGAGCACGATCCGATGATGAATTTCGTCAGTTCGCTCACCACTCGGCGATTGCAACAGCGATCGGCAATTGTTGTGTCGGATTCGCTTTCCCACTGTGCTTCTCTCTGCACGTGGATTATCTGAATTGGGGAAGTAGGGAATGAGGAATTGGGAAACCGTTCCCGAGCTCAACTCATTCCATCTTTTTTGCCCCGATCATCCTTTTGGATGAATGAATAGCGGGCCACGCTGCGCGCATTGCAACTCGCGTAGCAAGTCCTCCGTTCCCAATTCCTCGTTCCCCATTCCCCATTGCAGGGTTCCCCCATGTCCAAATTAAAAAGTTGGCTACAGCGTTTGCTTGGCCCCGTGTTGACGATCGTCGCGATTGCGATCGCGATCGTCGTTGGTGGGTTTGCCTTCACCGACTATCCGCAGAAACTCGGGCTGGTGGCCGCGTCCGAAGAAGCCGGGCATGAAGGACACGACCATGGCGAAGGCGGGCATGATGACCACGAGGGGCATGATCATGGGCACGAAGGCCACGACGACTCAAATTCGATTGAGCTCAGTGCTCAAGCTCGTGCCAACTTGAAGCTCACGACGCAAGCCGTCTCGGTCGGTCAGTTTAATGAATACATTGAAGTGCCCGCCGCTGTAGCCGACTGGCCAGGGCGAACACACGTCGCGATCACTTCACCTCTGACTGGCGTGATCAACGCGATCAACGTGTCGCGAGGCGAGTTGCTCAAAAGCGGTCGGCCATTGTTCACCCTGCGGTTGACCCACCAGGATCTTGTCGAAACTCAAGAACAATTCTTAGCCTCATTGGGCGAACTGGATGTGGAAAAGCGTGAGATCACTCGGTTGACTTCACTTGCCGATACGGGTGCCGTGGCCGGAAAGACCTTGCTCACACGCGAATACGAACGCGACAAATTGATGGCCAACCTAGGTGCAGCAAAGCAATCCATGCTGCTGCACGGTTTGACCGAAAGCCAAGTTCAAAGGATAGAGCAAACGCGAGAGCTGATTCGAGAGGTCACGATTTTTGCCCCCACGCTCCATGCCGATCGTTCATTGCATCATGATTCGTTGCATGAGTCGTCGACGCAGTGGCCGTCCGCAAAGTCTCAGCCACAAAGTTTGACGGTATCCGCCAGTGCAAAATTCGCTTCCATGCAGCCCCCGCCAACGGCTCATCCGGCACATATCGACGCAGAGTTCCTGGTAACCCAATTGGATGTCAGCCGAGGTGAGTCAGTCCAGGCGGGCCAGAAACTCGGGCAACTTTCTGACTACAGTCAAATTTTAATCGAAGGACACGCCTACCAACGAGACGGTCTAGCCTTGCAGAAAGCGTCTCAGGATGGAGCAATGCTGCAGGCCGTCATCGAATCGCGAGAAGGTAAGCCCGAACTCATTGAAGGTTTGAAGATCGTCTACATTGGCAACGAGGTCGATCGCGTTTCGCGGGCTTTACCGTTCTACGTTTCGTTAACCAATGAGATCGAGCGATCAGAAGAGATTGGTGGCCAACAATATGTCAGTTGGCGTTACAAACCTGGCCAACGGCTTCAGGTTCGAGTTCCGGTGGCTGGGTTTGACAATGCGATCGTTGTCCCGAAGGAAGCAGTGGCCGAGGAAGGTCCCGAGCGATTTGTATTCGTAGAAAACAATGAGCACTTCGACCGTGTCGCGGTTGAAGTGCTAGCGTCGGACTCCATCAGCGTCGCGATCAAAAACGATGGCCAAGTTTGGCCGGGACAGTCGATCGCCGTCAGCGGCGCGCACCAGTTGCAAATGGCACTGAAGAATAAGTCTGGCGGTGCCATTGATCCCCACGCAGGGCACAATCACTAAGAAGGAAGTTGGGAGAAGTGAGACAAGGGGTGCGAGAGCGGAAGCGTACAGAGTGAAAACGTGAAAATCTACCACTCTCTAGAACTTCCGGCCAAAAAATCACAATAGAAATGCGAACAAATCATGCTTGATAAAATAATTCAATTTTCGCTGAACAATCGCCTGATTGTTCTCGCGGTTGCGGCCATCATGCTCGGTGTGGGGGCGTGGCAGTCGTTGCAGTTGCCGATCGACGTGTTCCCAAACTTGAACCGTCCGCGCGTGGTTGTGATGACCGAAGCGCCGGGAATGGCTCCTGAGGAAGTCGAGGCGCTGATCACCTTTCCGCTGGAGACCGCTTTCAATGGTGCCAGCGGAGTCGAAGCGGTCCGCAGCAGTAGCGGTATTGGTCTGTCAGTGATCTACGTAGAGTTCGCGTGGAATACCGACATCTACAATGATCGTCAGATTGTCAATGAACGGTTGCAGCTTGCATCGGAGAATCTTCCAGACGGCGTCAAGCCGACGCTCGCACCGATCTCGTCGATCATGGGCCAGATCCTGATGTACGGCATGTGGAGTGAAGGCGATGTGACCGAACCGATGGAAGTTCGCACGCTCGCGGACTGGGTCGTCCGACAACGCTTGCTGACAATTCCTGGTGTCTCGCAAGTGTTCACGATGGGCGGTGGACGGATGCAGTATCAAGTGCTGGTTGATCCGGATGCACTGCGAACATTCGGCCTGACGATGGATCAGGTGCACGAAGCCGTCACAAGATCGAACCTGAACGCGACCGGCGGCTATCTGGATGAACGTGGTGCGAACGAGTTGCTGGTGCGAGGTTTGGGGCGAATTACCAGCCTAGAAGACCTTCGTCAAGTCACGATCACGATGCGCGAAGGTCGTCCGATCACTCTGGCCGACATCGCGAAAGTCATCGAAGGCCCGCAAGTGATGCGAGGTGACTCGTCGACCTTCCTGCGAACCGACGATGGTACTGTCGAAGGCGGACCAGCCGTCGTTCTGACCATCAATAAACAGCCCGGCAGTGATACCCGGGCGGTCGACACCGCGATCGCCGAAGCGCTGGATGAATTGAAGGTTTCATTGCCGGACGATATTCGGATCGCCAACGTTTATTCGCAGCGCTCATTCATCGACCGAGCGATCGAAAACGTCGTGGAGGCGCTAGCTGATGGTGGCGTGCTGGTCTTGGTCATCTTGTTCCTGTTCTTGCTGAATTTTCGCACCACGTTCATCACGCTGACGGCGATTCCGCTTTCGATCATTGCCACCGCGTGCGTGTTCGCTGCATTTGGTCTTTCCATCAACACCATGACTCTGGGTGGCCTCGCGGTTGCAATCGGTGAACTCGTGGACGATGCGATCGTCGACGTTGAGAACATTTTCCGGCGGCTGAAAGAGAATCGACATGCGGAGTATCCGCGACCGGTGCTTCGCGTCGTCTACGAAGCCAGCATCGAAGTCCGAAGCAGCGTGGTTTACGGAACGGCGATCGTGGTACTCGTCTTCATTCCGCTGTTTGCACTCGAAGGAATGGAAGGCAAGCTATTCCTGCCCCTGGCGATGGGCTACGTCGTTTCGCTCATCGCCTCACTGGGCGTTTCATTGACGGTTACTCCTGTGTTGGCGTCATTGTTGTTGGTCGGCAAAAAGTTCTGGCGGTTTGTCGTGCCAGTACTGTCTCTTGGAATTGCCGCTCTCGCCATGTACTGGGTCGTGCCGCGAGCGATTCACATTTTGCACCTGCCATTTGAAATGCCCGGCGATCCGCTGTGGTGGACGATCGCTTTGACGCCCGCAGTTTGGGTGCTGCTGCTGGTAACGGAATGGATGCTGGGCGGCGAGGAGGCCGAGGAGGGCCGTCTGCTTGAGGGCTTGAAGGGGATCGCAGGACTCGCCATCGGATTCAGCACAAGATTCGCGGGGCCTGTTCTGGGAGTGGCTGTCGTGATGGTAGCGTTCGCATTGTTTGCGGTGACGCAATTGGAGAACGATTTCCTGCCGCCGTTCAACGAAGGAGCTGTTCAAGTGAATGCTCTGCTCGCGCCAGGAACGTCGTTGGCTACCAGCAATAAGATTGGTGTCACCGTGCAAGAGCGATTGATGGAAATTGAGTCAGTCAAGTCCGTGGCTCGTCGAACTGGCCGAGCCGAATTGGACGAGCATGCAGAAGGCGTCAACGTGACTGAGATGTTCTTGGAAATGGAAGAAGGTGCCGATCGCGAGAAGACGCTGGAAACGATTCGCGAGACGATGGAGGACATTCCCGGTGTCGTCTCCAGCACCGAGCAGCCGTTGGCTCACTTGATCAGCCACATGATTTCGGGTGTGAAAGCTCAAATCGGCATCAAACTCTACGGTGACGATCTGGACGTACTGCGGAACAAAGCCGAAGAGATGAAGCAACGAATCGCCGGTGTCGAGGGACTGACTGACGTCGTCATCGAACAACAGACCAATATCCCACAGCTTCGTATCGAACTCAATCGTGCGGCGCTGAACCAGAACGGTTTGCGACCGGCCGATGTGATGGAGTTGGTCGAAACGGCGATGAACGGAACGGTGGTCAGCCAAGTGCTACTGGGGCAGCGAACCTTCGACCTGATGGTCCGCATGGACGAACCGTATCGCGAGGATGTCGGCAAACTCAAACGTCTCGCGGTCCCGCTTCCCGATGGTGGAATGGTGCCGCTCGATTCGGTCGCCAACATCTATGAAAGCGGCGGTCCGAACATGATCAAGCGAGAACAGGTTCGTCGCCGGATTGTGCTTCAAGCCAACGTTTCCGAACGCGGCGTCGTCGACGCTGTGGGAGACATTAAGACCGAACTCGCCGAAATGGAGTTGCCGCCTGGTTATTTTCTCGAATACGGCGGGCAGTTCGAGAGTCAACAGTCAGCGTCACGTCGCTTGATGATCCTTTCCTGCGTCGCACTGCTGGGCATGTTCCTTGTACTCTACACCCTTTTCGGCAATGTCAACTTCTCCATGCAAGTCTTGGTCGCACTGCCCACTGCGTTCATCGGAGCGGTCGCGGCGCTGGTAATCACCGATCAAAACCTGACGGTTGCGGCGATGGTCGGCTTTATCTCGCTGTGTGGGATTGCCAGTCGTAACGGCATCCTGTTGCTCAATCACTACATCCATTTGGTCGAGCACGAGGGCGAATCATGGACTCGCGAGATGGTGCGCCGAGCGGGCCAAGAACGGATGGCTCCGGTATTGATGACGGCGCTCACGTCGGGTATCGGATTGTTGCCGCTGGCACTCGCTGCGGGTGAACCGGGGAAAGAGATTCTATACCCAATCGCTACGGTCATCGTCGGCGGATTGCTAACGAGCACGCTAGCCGAATTCTTTGTCCGACCTGCTTTGTTTTGGACGATCGGTCAGGGAGCCGGAAAGCAAATTGTTCTAGACCATTTGGAAGGTTTGGAGAGCACAGATTCCAGCGGCACCGTCCACGCACCTGCCGAACCGGTGGTCGCGACATGAAGATCAAACACTGATGCGGGGAACGGTTCCTCGTGTCCGTCCGCCTGGACGGGCGAATTGGTTTGCCGTTTCGGTGCGTTGCCGAAACGTTGGTTGTTTGTTTCGAGAAGACTCCCACGGAGGAATGTCAATGTTGAATGTACGGATACTTGCAGTTGCTGCTTTGGTCGCGTCGGTCGCGATGGGCAGCGTGTTGGTTCACGCTAACGAGCCAAACGCTGCGGCAAAAGAACTGGTCGAATATCGCTTGGAAAAGTGGAAAACCACGCATGCCGAAGGCGACCAGGGTGACAAACTGGTCGAGACGCTCAAGAAGCTTCGCTGCGAAGTGAAGGTCGGCTCGCACGGCGGTCACACCGACGTCAATTACCGCTGCCCGAAGTGGCAGCAGTTGGCTCTGAAGAGTCACGAAGAAGCCCACCAATGGGAAGGCTGGTTGAAGAAGCACGGCTTCGAGACCAAGCACGCTCATTAAGAAATGGGGAATCGGGAATGGGGGATAGGAAACTTCGTCCTGTGCCCCGTTCCACTCCTAATTCCTAATTCCCAATTCCCAATTCCTCATTCCCAATTCCCTATTAAGAAAAAATGAAAACTCATCTACTCACGCTGGCCTTTGCTTGCACTACCTTCGTCGGCTGCTCGGAAAAAGACGTTCAAGTCTCCGAAGCACCGGAATCATCCGAACCGATCGTGATGGATGAGTTGCCGCCGATGATGGACATGGGCGGACATCCCGAACACGGACCACACGGCGGTGAACTGGTCGAACTCGGCAAAGAAGCGTTTCACATCGAAATGATGCACGGCACCGGTGCGGTCGCATTTTATGTGCTCGATGGATCAGCAACCAAACCAGTCGCAATTGAGGCGGAAAAGCTGACCGTCAGCCTGAAACACGATGGCAAAGTGAAATCGTTTGAACTTCCCGCCGACCCGCAGGCCGAAGACGAATCAGGCAAGTCGTCACGTTTTACATCCACCAGCGCCGAGATGGACCAGTGGATGGAAGCCGAAGCGGAAGGCGCGGTGATCTTGCAAATCAACGGCAAATCGTTCACCGGAAAGATTTCGCACGACCACGATCACGAAGGACATGATCACGGAAGCCACGAAGGTCATGATCACTAAAGAAGTTGCCCAAGTCGTTTGCGGTGTGTTGCCGCAATCGGCAAGGCTCCCGGCCCACAATACGACTAGCCCTCGTTGGACCGGGAGCCGTTTTCAACATCAACGAAAAAGGACTTCGTTCGGATTACAGACACCTAACTAACATCGTCAGCTCAGGCCGATCATCATGACCAAGAAACGCAATCTCAATTTGACACTTATCGGCGCGTGCTTGGCGTCCGCTTTGATCGCGGGTGTGTCTGTTTATTTTACGATGCCCTACTGGTCTGGCGGGTCCGCGCTCGACGGCGGACCGAACGATCCGAAGCATGCCGACGCCAACGAACATGGCGATGGAGAACACACCGAAGAAGGACATGGTGAGGGAGAAACGATGGTGACCCTGCCCAAAGAGATGTGGGCTGCATCCAAATTAAAGATCGAGACAGCTTCGCGTCGGTCGGTCACTATCCAAACCTGGGCCACCGGCAAAATTACATTGAACGAAGACCGAAGTGCAAACATTTATTCGATCACCGAAGGTCGAGCACATGAGGTGTCGGTCAACCTAGGTGATCGCGTCGAGGAAGGCCAAACACTGGCAATCATCGACAGCCGCGAAGTTGGTACGGCGAAGCTCGAATTGTACCAGGCTCGTCTGCAAGAGAAATTCGCGAAACAAGCCAATGACTTCGCTCAACAAGTGAAGACGAACGCGTTGCAATTGATCGACTCGCTCGGCAGAGGGGCGTCCACGGAACAAATCGAAAAGACCCTAGGCGACAAACCGATTGGCAAGTACCGCGAGCAACTGCTCGGTGCTTACACGACACTGGTGCAGGCTCAAACCGATTTTGATCGGATCGAACCGATTGCCAAAACTGGCGCCATCGCCGGCAAACAACTTATAGAAGCCGAAGCGAACCTGAACGCGGGCAAGGCGAGCTTCAACGCGATTCTTGAACAATTGCGGTTCGCCGTACCGCAAGATGCCCTTGAAGCTCAGCAAACACTCCAGCAAGCGGGACAAGCGGTCGAAGTTGCCAAAGCGAAGCTGAACATCTTGGGCTATTCAGATGAACAACTCGACAGCATTCAACCGGAACAGAAAGGCGGTCATCTTTCGCACTATGAAGTGGTCGCTCCCTTCGCTGGGACGATCATTGCCAAAAACGTCGTGATGGCCGAGCGAGTGGGAACGGATACGGAAATGTTTCGCTTGGCCGACTTGTCATCGGTTTGGGTGCAAGCGGACATCTATCAAAAGGACTTGCCCGCGATCGCCCAGCTTGGCGACACGCTGAGCTTTCGTGCGCCAACCACCGAAGATGGATCGCTGCACACGCACAGCGCCAAGATTTTCTACCGAGGCGATGTGCTCGATCCCGATACACGAACGCTTCGTCTGCAAGCCATTACATCGAATGAAGACCGACATTTGAAGCCGGGAATGTTCGTCGAGATTGAGATTCCATCGCAGGACTCTCAGGACATCCTGGCGATTCCCGAGTCCTCTGTTTTGGAAGTTGAAAATCAGAAAGTCGTCTTTGTTCAAGAGAACGAGACCGAGTTTCGCAAGGTCACCGTCGTCATAGGGTTGACGAGTGATGGCGTCGTCGAAATTCGCCAAGGTTTGAAAGTCGGCGACAAGGTCGTCACCTCCGGTGCTTTTGCCCTGAAGTCCGAAATGATGAAGGGAGAGATCGGCCACGGCCACTGATTTATCATGATTAATCGCATCATCGACATCTCTCTGAACAATCGCATCGTCGTCCTGTTGGGCGTCGTCTTACTAGTCGTCGCTGGCATCTACTCGATGCTGCGGTTGCCGGTGGACGCAGTGCCCGATCTGACCAACGTGCAGGTTCAGGTGCTGACTACTTCACCGTCATTGGGTCCCGTTGAGATGGAGCAGTTCGTCACGTTTCCGGTTGAAACCGCGATGAGCGGAATCCCGAAGGTCACGGAAATCCGCAGCGTGACGAGATTCGGACTGTCCAACGTCACCGTCGTGTTCGAGGAAGGCACAGATATCTACTGGGCCAGACAATTGGTCGGCGAACGACTGACCCAGGCTCGTGCGGAAATTCCGGCGGACATCGGCGTTCCAACCATGGGACCGATCGCGACGGGCATGGGGGAAATCTATCAATTCGAGGTGCGTGCCGAAGAAGGGTACGACTACAGTTTGCAGGATTTACGGACAATCCTGGACTGGAACGTAGCGTTCCAGCTTCGTGGCGTCCCGGGCGTGATCGAAGTCAACTCGTTTGGGGGCGAACTAAAAACCTATGAGGTGCAAATTGATCCAACATTGATGCTGAACTATGGCATCTCACTGCAACAGGTTTTCGACGCACTGGATCGTAACAATGCCAACGCCGGTGGCGGCTATATCCAACACTACGAAGAACAGCGATTGATTCGAGCCGAGGGGTTGGTGCAGTCACTCGACGACATCAGCAATATCGTGTTGGACAGTCGCGAAGACGGCACACCGATTCACATTCGCGACATCGGCGAAACACGGTTCGCTCCGCTATTGCGACAAGGCTATGTCACACGCGATGGCCGTGGTGAAGCGGTCGTCGGCATCGTGATGATGCTGATCGGCGAGAATTCACGAGTGGTAGTGGAAGACGTCAAAGCGGAGGTTGCCGAGATTGCGAAAACGCTGCCCGAAGGCGTCTATATCGACGCGTTTTATGATCGCACCGACTTGGTTCAACGTGCGGTTTCCACGGTGGTCGAAAACGTCAGCGGTGGAGCCATTCTGGTCATCATCATGCTGTTTCTGTTGGTCGGCGATTGGCGCGCCGGTTTGATTGTTGCGTCGGCAATCCCGCTGTCGGCATTGTTCACGTTCATGTCGATGAAATATTTCGGCGTCTCGGCAAACTTGCTCAGCCTCGGCGCATTGGACTTTGGCATCATTGTCGACGGTGCGGTCGTGATGGTGGAGAACGTCATTCGACAAGTTGCCCTAGCAAAGCAACGCAATCCCGACCTGCAAAAGGCTCCACTGAAAGTCTTTCATGAAGCCGGCCACGAAGTCGCGCGACCGATCCTTTTTGCTGGCGCAATCGTGATCATCGTGTTCGTTCCGATCCTCTCGCTGCAAGGCATCGAAGGAAAAATGTTCCACCCGATGGCGTTTAGCTTTATGTCGGCCCTTGTGGGGGCGTTGATCGTCTCGCTGACTGTGATGCCGGTTTTGGCCTCGCTGTTCCTGGCTCGTAAGTTCACTCAAAAAGACCCATTTTTGATCCGTTGGGCCAAACGTGGCTACGAACCAATGCTGCGTCGCTCGATGCAACATCCGGTCATTATCGTTTTCTCGGCGACTGCCGCGTTGGCGATCGGTATCTTCATCGCCACGTACTTTGGAGCCGAGTTCGTTCCGAAATTGGACGAAGGTGACATGGCGATCCAAGCCGTCAGACTTCCGAGTGTATCACTTGAACGTTCGATAGAGTTGACGACAGACATTGAACAGACACTGCTGGATGAATTTGGCTCGGAAGTTAAATCGGTCGTATCGAAAACCGGACGCCCGGAGATTGCAACTGACCCGATGGGTGTCGAGGCCAGTGATATTTTCGTCATCATGAAGCCTCGCGACGAATGGAGTTTTGATGACAAGCAAGAATTGATCACGGCGATGAGCAAGACGCTCAACAAACGCATTCCCGGCAACAACTTCAGCTTCACCCAGCCGATTGAACTTCGCGTGCAGGAACTGTTGTCGGGCGTTCGCAGCGATATTGGTATCAGTCTTTATGGCGACGATCTTGAGACATTGCAGAAAATCGGAAACGAAATCGCCAGT
>CAXBHV010000072.1:0-12220 GCA_963974855.1 uncultured Rhodopirellula sp.
GGCCATCGCCGCCATAGATCGTTCCCACAATCGAGAACAAGGCAGTATGTTGGGAAATGGGCAAAATTTGACCATCACAAAAAGCCCAGCCGCGAGGAGCGAAGTTGGTCCCCCAAATCTTAATCTCGGCAATAAATGGTTCTGACATCAGTAGCTCCTTGAATGTTAAGTTCGCGAGGGATAGACGCCGAAAAGCGAGACGATATAGTGAATCGCGAGAAAGTTCTGCATGTTTTCGTGGGACTGGCTGCCGCCAACTTTGCTGATTGCTTCCGGGACGCTGTCGGACAATGTCTGGGACGTCGGATTTGAATTATAAATGTCAACGGCGACGTTTCCGGCAAGCACATTTCCAGCAGGATTCGACTCACTCGCAGCATCGTTAGATGCTTTCATCGTATGTGAATGAGCGGGGAGCTCCGCAACACTGAGCGTATGTCTTTCCGCACCTGCTTTTTGCCCAAGCGTGCGTGGGGTCAGTCCGGGCCCAGATCCATGATGAATGGGAACTCGGCCGCGCAAGTCCGGAAGTCCGAATGTGGTTCGTCCGTCGCCTCCATAAATGGTCCCAAACAGCGAGAAGAGGGCTTCATTTTGAGAGACAGCAAGTAATTGGCCATCGCAAAAGGCAAAACCGCGAGGGGCAAAGCTGCCTGCGAACATGCGGATTTCTCCAATGTATGATTCTGACATGGCTGATCATCTCCGAGATTTAGTTGCGTGAAGGGAAGACACCTTGCAGCGCGATGCAAAAGTTCAAGACTTGGAATGGCTGCATATTGTTGTGCCCCTGATTGTTACCAGTGTCTGTTACCGCTGGTGGAGCCGAGGCTTTCATGTCGACGAGATTTGCAGGGCTGTGATAGATCGGAGTCGATGAGCGTCCCAACAGATTGTTGGCCCCGGTCGCAGAAATTGCATCGTTACTCGAGGCTCGCAGCGTGTGCTGATGCGACGGGATTTGTGATGTGGTCAAGTTGACCGCTTCCTGACCTGACCTCTGACCAATCGAGCTGATGCCATTATCGCCGAGATGAATGGCAGTTCGGCCACGCAGTTCGGGCAATCCAAATGACGTTCTTCCATCGCCCCCGAAGTTCGTCCCTAGCAACGAGTAAAGCGCCTGGTTTTGATTGATCGGCAAAAGTTGCCCATCACACTGGGCCCAGCCACGCGGTGCGAAATTGAAACCGAAGATTCTGATCTCTGCCAAATAGGGTTCAGCCATAGTAATTCTCCTGTTCATTGACGGTGGGTGAGTACGTTGGAAACGCACTGAGTTTGCGACTAGTTCATTACAACTTGGTAACGCCGGTGCTGCGTGGTGGTCGGTTGTTGCTTGTCCTCCTGCCTGTTCCCTCCTGCGTACTCTACGTAAAGATGACTTCGTACTGCATTCCTGCGCCGTCATGCCGGGGGCCGATGGGGACAATGAACCATTCGGTAATACCGAGCGTCTCATGCTCGAATTGGTACGTCGCCTGCGGCAAATACCCGCTTGGCGATCCAAGGGGGTCAAAGAAAAGCAGTGAAAATGGCTCGCGACGATCAGGGGCGGGGGCCCAATCCGGTGGACAACGACGAGTCGCCTCAGTGAGTTCCAATACTAGCTCGTGCGAGTCAAGCTTCACTCGAAATGATTCGCCGAGATGAACGGTGAAATCACTCAACACGGGTGCGACCACATTGCAATTTCCAGTCATGCTAAATCCTGACAAGTATTAAATCATGGTAAAACAGTTTGTCTTGATTTTGGCAAAAAATGCACTTGTGAAAGTGCAATTTCAGCGCTGGGTCAATGAATCTAATAAGGTTTCATCCACTTCGGTTGACTCGTCCTCTTGATGCAGCTGCGCCATCAATTCGTCCATGATCGATTGATAAGTTTTCGTTTGTGTTTGGGCGTTCGCTTGACCAGAGGAAATGCTGCGGTGTTTACGGTTTCCTGTGATGGCCAGCATGCCAGCAATGGAGAGTTCATCGTCGCGATCCTTTTGCGACAGCAACGTCAGGAATGAGGACGGAGTATCAAGCAGGCCCAACGCGACATCCCCTGCGGAAAAAAGCATTGACGACGACAAAGCACCAAGTTGACTGAACGATCCGTTGGCGGCACGTCGGGTTCCGGCATCCAAGAAACCGTGCATCAAATCCTGGGTGGTGTCACTGGAGTAAAGATCGGGCAAGCCGAGCGCGTGGCCCAATTCGTGCGAAAGTACCGTCAACAGATCGATCCTGCCCCCGAGCGGATTGTCGGGCGTGGCCCAGCCATGGCCCGCCGCCAAGGGATCGATGTCGATCCGCGTGACAAACGTGTTGCCCAGCTGGTTGTCCGGCAGGTCGGTGATGTAGAACGTCGCGACGTTCAAGAGATTCTGGTCAATCGCGTCGAGACCCTGGGCTTGCCAACGCGCGATCGCTTCGTTGACCGTGGCCTGTAATTGTGACTGAGTGAGCGGTGTTAGCCCTACTCCTGATCCCAGGCTTGGAGCTAATAGCGGTGTGGGGGGCGCGGCAGCACCGTAGGTGATTGTGCCAAAAGTTAGGATCGAATCGGCGGTGTTGGCCGCCAACAACGCAGCCTCCGATGCCTGCTCGACGTTGAAGGTAGCGGTGTCCTGCTGGTTCAACAAGATATCATCGTCACCCATTCCCGGGCCAAACGTCTCGCTGCCGCTGAGCGTGTTGCCCGACGCACTCAGATTGAGCGTGTTGGAGTCCTGCGCGTCGCCGGCCAGCGCAGGACCGAAGGAAAGCATCGAACCGGCTGACGTGTCTCGCACGGTGACGTTGTTATTCGTGACCGTGGCGTTCAGCACTCCAGTGCCTGCAGCGACGCTAGTCCGGTCGCGTGAACTCAGGAAGATACCACCGAAGTTGACATCCGTAATTGTGTTTCCGTCGATCAACACCGTCTGCACACCGTTTTCATCCTGGCGGATCTGAATCCCAAAGCCGTTGTGTCCGTCGGTGTTGTCACCGCTGATTATATTGCTTGAGATTGTCGCCGAGCTGGTCGCATTGTCGTCGTTATTGACAATGATGGCAGTGAAGCCCGTATCAATAATCTGGTTACCGTTGGTGATGGTGTTGCTGGCGGTGCTGGTGCCGCCGTTGATTACCTGGATCCCACCGCTGCCGAATGCGTTGCTGGCGTTGAAGATGCTGCCCAGGATCTGTAGCGAGAAGTTACTGCCGCCTGTGCTGGCGGCATTGATTCCCAAAGAGCCGTTGGCGTTAATGTCGAAGGTGCTGTCGTCAACGATCAGCCCCATCAGCGCCGAGCCTGACGAGCGAGCGTCAATTCCGTGTTCACCGCCGGAGAAGTGATTGTCGAAGTCGCCGCGACGGACGGTCAGAATATCGCGGCTGCCGTCGTCGGCTGTGTCGTTGTAGTACTCGATCGCGTCTTCGTTGATGTCCACAAACTGCACATCTTCGATTAGATTACTGCCGCCGTATAGGTTGAGGATTTTGATCAGGTGTTCATCATCGTCGCTGTTGGCACCGTTGACCACGGCGTCCTGGAACGTAAATCCCGTGACGCCATTGATGTTGATGGCATGTTCATCGGCCACGGTCGCGTCGGCCCCGGCCGCATCGGTGATGTTCAACTGGGTGATCGAAATGTTGGTAGCGTTTGTCAGAGAGATGCCATCATCCGTTGTATTCTGAATATGTCCGCCCGATTGGTTTTTCGTACCACCTCCATCGCCAGTAACAGTGAAGCTACCCGTAGTGTTGTTCAGATTGATACCGTGGGGCGCGCCGTTGACCGAAACGCTGGTTAGTGTAACGCCAAGTTCGATCGGGCTGCCGGATATACTGACTGCGGTGGAAGCTCCTGAATCAATCGTTCCGGTAGTCACATCGAAATCACCATTCACGCCACTTAAGGTGATCCCCGCCGCGTTACTGGATGAAATCTCGTCAAAGCTCATCGCCAGCGTTCCGGTCGTGATATTCACCCCGGCACCGGTCCCGGTAATGCTAACATCGCTGACCGTGGCGGTTCCGACGCTGGTGCCCGAGATCCCGGTGCCAGTCGTATTGCCGATATCCAGTCCGCGGATCGTATTGTTCTGCGCCAGATTGATTCCATTGGCTGCGGACGTGATCACGGGTGCGGTTCCGCCGACGCTAGGCAGCGTGCGGGAATCGGTGGGCTCGGTGACGCCCAGCAAAGCAGCGGTGACGCCGCTTGCCCCTTCGCCGATCACGATTGTGTTATTGTCTAGATTCAGCGGACCGGTGTAGCTGCCCTGGGCAATAAAGACGCTGTCGCCTGCGACAGCAACGCCATCATAGCCAGTAATCGAATTGAACGGATCACTGAGTGTGCCTGCGTTGCCAGCTCCGCTTGGTGTGACGTCAATGAACCAAATCAAATCGGTACCAAAGGTCAAATTGACGGTTGCAGTGGTGGCGTTGTCGAGCTCATACGTGAACGAATCCGCCGCGAGACTGCCGGCGGATGGCTCGTAGAGGAAGCTGCCGTTTGCTTGCACGGTGACGGTGCCGCCGCCAGTCGTTGCAGCAGCGTTGCCGACAAGGCCGGCATTGCCATTCACCTCCGTTACCGCCGCTGGGCCGCCGGAATCATTACTCAACAATCCATTGGCTGCCGGTACGTCCAGCCCGACGTTGCCGATGATGCCGGCGTAAGTATCGTCGACCGCCGTGGATTCGGGATCAAGGTCGGTTACGGTCACCGCGATGGCTTGAACGTCGCTCAAGTTCGGAGCGCCGTTGTCCGTCACGGTAACCTCGACGTCATAAACATTGTCTCCGCCGCTGTCGGTCGGATTCTCAAAGTCGGGTGCGGCATTGAAGGTCAGGATACCGCCGGGCGTGATGCCGAAGAGCAACGCGTCAGCACCACCCGTGATCGTCCAGGTCAACGTCTGTGCTGGCAGATCTTCGTCGGTTGCCGTTCCTGTTGTGACGGCTGTGGTGTTTTCCGGAACATTCACGTTGGCCGTTGCTCCACCGCCATCGCTGGTGATCACCGGGGCTTCATTGACGTCAGTCACTTCGACCGCGATATCGACCGTGTCGGTCAATAAACCCGGATCGGTGACAGTGACTTGCACGTCGTAGATATTGTCGGCGCCGGCATCTTCCGGATTTTCAAAGTCGCGTCCGCTGTTGAAGACCAGAATGCCGGTCGTCGATTGAATGCTGAAGAACGCCGAGTCGACGCCACCGGAGATGCTGTACGTCAAACCACCGGCACCTTCCAGCGTGCCGTCGGGGTCGATTGATTCGATATTCTCGATGTTCGTCGCATTTTCCGGAATTGAATCGGTCGCGGTGGCAAGGCCACCGTAGCTGGTGATGATTGGTGCTTCATTCACATTGTCGACCGTGACCGCGATGTCTTGGACGTCGCTCATATTCGGTATGCCGTCATCGGTGACGGTGATTTGCACGTCATAGACATTGTCCAAGTCGAAGTCGGCTGGGTTCTCAAAATCGGGAGCGGCGTTGAAGGTCAAGATGCCGCCGGCCGTGATGCCGAATAATAGCTGATCGGCACCACCGGTGATCGTCCAGGTCAGCGTCTGTGCCGGCAGATCGACGTCGGTCGCCGTCCCGGTCGTGACCGCCGTTGTATTTTCGTCCACGTTCAAACTGGCAGTCACACCGCCGCCGTCGCTAGTGATGACCGGAGCCTCATTGACGTCAGTCACTTCGATTGCGATATCGACCGTGTCGGTCAACAGCCCCGGATCGGTGACCGTGACCTGTACGTCGTAAATATTGTCGCCGCCGGCATCTTGCGGATTTTCAAAGTCGGGCGCGATGCTGAAGACCAGGATGCCAGTGTTAACTTGGATACTGAAGTAGGCTGAATCGGCACCACCGGTGATGCTGTAAGTCAAACCGCCGGCACCCTCCAGCGTGCCGTCGGGGTCGATCGATTCGATATCTTCGACGTTGGTCGCATTCTCCGGGATCGTGTCGGTCGCAGTGGGCAGACCACCGTAGCTGGTGATGATCGGTGCTTCGTTGACATTGTCGACCGTGACGAAGATGTCTTGGATATCGCTCAAATTCGGCACGCCGTTGTCCGTCACGGTAACTTCAACCTCGTATATGCCATCAGCGTCAAAGTCGGTCGGGTTCTCAAAGTCGGGCGCTACATTGAAGCTCAACACGCCAGTGGCCAGGCCGATGTTAAACAGCCCCGCGTCGGCACCTCCGGTGATCGTGAAACTGAGCGATTGCGCCGGCAGGTCTTCATCGGTCGCCGTCACGGTTGTCACCGACGTTTGGTTCTCATCCGCATTCACGCTGGCCGTTACACCCCCGCCATCGCTGGTGATCACCGGGGCGTCGTTGACGTCGTCAACCGTGACCGAGATGAGCTGCGAATCGGTCAGGCCACCGGAATCGGTCACCGTGACTTCGACTTCGTAAGTGCCATCGGCACCGCTGTCGGTCGGGTTCTCAAAATCGGGAGCCGAATTAAACGTCAAGAAGCCAGTATTGGTATCGACGCTAAACAAAGTCGAATCCGCACCGCCGGTGATCGTGTAAGTCAAACCGGCCCCTTCGACATCACCATCGGGATCGGTCGAATTCACATCGGTCACAAACGTCTGGTTCTCATCGGCATTTAGATTGGCCGTATCTCCACCACCGTCACTCACAATCTGCGGTGGTTGATTGCGGAAATAGCTTCGCGCAAACACACCGGTTTCATCCCCGACTCCACGACCGCTCCAGACCACGGTGAAATGCGATTCGTCTCGCATTGCCACGGACGAAAAATGTTGGTCACCCGCAGTGGTGGTATTGATCAAAAATTCGCCGCCGTCCTTAACGCCTGCCGCGTCATACTCTTGCCCATAAACCCCCAAGCGGGTGCCGTCCTGGTAATTGCTCGTCCAGGTTACAACCGCCTTGCCACTTGGCGGCATCGAGATTGATGCGTCTTCCTGGTCATACAACGTTGTCGTATTGACCAACTGTTCGCCACCAACAGGGGTGCCGGTCGCATTGAAGCGCTGCATGAAAACGCCTCGCATATCGCCAGCCCCCATACCGGACCAAACGATGCTGAAGTTGTTCGCACCATCGATCCCGACTGAAGGCAGTAATTGCCCGCCATCGACAGTGGTATTGGCTCGGGTTTCTGGCCCTACTGGGTTGCCGGCAGAGTTAAACCGTTGAAAGAAAATACCCTTGACGTCACCTGGGCCCTCGCCGCTCCAGGTGATGACAAAGCTCCCGTCAGCTCCGATCGTAACGTCCGACTGCTGTTGATACCCGCTGGTAGTCGTGTTGACGCGAAATTCACCAGTCAGCGGTACTCCGTTGGAAGCATACCGTCGTGCATAAACTCCAACATCAGGATCACCCACTCCCTTGCCCGACCACGTGACAATGAAACTACCATCGGCTGCCTTGGCGACGATCGGGTTGATCTGAAAACTGGGAATAGTCTGATTGACTCGGATTTCGCCACTGATTGCCGTTCCCGTGTTGTCGAACAAACGGATAAAAACCCCGCCGTCGCTGTCACCAACTCCTTTGCCGCTCCAAGCCACCACGGATTCGCCTCCCGCTCCCATTGCGGCCGACGGTTCGAGTTGATTTCCAGTCGTCGTCGCATTGACTAAAAACTGGTTCCCTAGCGGCGTGTTGGTGGCGTCAAAGCGGCGAGCAAAGACACCTTGCATATCACCGGGCCCCATGCCCGAAAACGCAACAATGTATTCACCAGCAATATTGCCCCCCACAGCACGTGTCTCGGCGTAGGTCACTTGAGTACCCGGCGTCGAATTGTTCACGAGAAACTCTGGGCCCTCGTCCAACGCTGCCAATAGTCTGCGGTCTTCAAGCAGCTCAAGGATGAATCGACGACGTGGACTCTTCTGGGGCCGACAAGCACGGTGACGTCTAGTGTTCATTTTGCGTCTCTATCTTTCTAGGAGCCGAGAAACAGAGTTTTCAAGAACGACAAATTGAGATCTGCAGCGATCAATGGGCATACTAAAAACTAAACAGGGCACTAGGAGTACGTGATAGCGTCTACAGAGGGGCCGTGCAATAAAAAAGAATTAAATATGAAAATCTAATTCCGTGCCAAACTCATCATGAGAACAACCGAAACGTCTCATCGGCGAATCCGGTATCTTGGCTGCGTCCCTTACCAAGCCAAGCGTCTGAGGCAGCCTACGAGATTCGCAAGCACACACAGGATTCCAGTTTGCGACGGCCTGATCTGCTTCCGCATCCGTTTAATTGGACTGTCCGCTTTTAAGAGCCGAACGCGGTAGTGTTGGGCCACCGCTCCGTAAAACGTCGGCAAAATGAGACCTGCGGCTAGCGGGCGATGTCATCGATTGTTCTGGTCCCAAGGCTCTGCCTGCGAACCCACTGCCTTACAGGCTCCGTCTGCAAGAGCTTGGTGGTCGAACCGGATCCTCGGGTGCAGTGCGTTTAATAGCGGACAGAACTTAAGGGATTTGGCACTTTGCCATCGATCATCGTTTTTCGACAAGTCGCTCCGCGTTAAAACACCGAGAATCTCGCCTGTTCAGATTGCTTCAGGCGATGCGACTACGGTCGCTCAAGTCTTACAAGCCTTCGCACTCGAAAGAGCGGATGCGATTGGTGATGTCTTCGTCGACGTCGAGATAGCGTTGGTGATGACGACCGTTGTTGTCGTTCACGCAACTTCAGCTCCGCCGCGGTCCAGCCTTCGAGACAAACGAACGAAACAGGCTATTTGCCGATTTGAATTATCGGCGGCACGAGTCGATCTCTTTTGCCCGCTGCGTCATGCTTGCTTTGCCTCAGCGACATGCTTATTGTAATGGCACAGAATCCTCCTCCACTTGTCTGTGAATGCGGATAAATTCCCCGTGGTCAAACTTTCTCAGCTTCAACTCGCTGCCCTACTCGAAGAAATCGCCAGTGCCATGCGCCGCGATGTTTCGGTAGCGGACGCACTGCGCCGATTAGAACGCAGCCGACTGGGGCGAGTCGGACGCGTGGCGGGTGTTGTGGCAGAAAAACTCGAACAGGGGCAAACCATCGCCAGTGCACTGGACTGGCCGGCGATCCCCAACCGCTCTCAGTTGGCCGCGTGCGTGAGTACTTGCGAGCAATCCGGCGACGCTCGATTGTTGGATCGCCTCGCTCGCTTACTGCGTAAACAAGCGGACTACCGACGCAATATCCGATTGGCATGGGTGTATCCGGTGATGCTGGTTGTGCTTGCCTATGCCGTGCTGGTTTTATTCATGACGCGGATGGTGCTGGGTGAAAGTACGCCCGATATTCGCTGGCCGGATCCGGTCGTCCATTTTAGTGAATGGTTGTCCGCATATTGGATCTGGCCCGCACTCGTTTTTGTTGCATTGATTGTTGTCGCGGCGATTTATTTCCGCAGTCGCGTTCCTTTCCCTAAAAGCGTACGGCTTGGTTTGTTTTGTGAATCGTTGGCCGACCAGATCACGCTGGACGTTCCCGATGATGTCGCGATTCAAAATGCGGCAGCGTTATCCGGTGCGAAGTCGTATTCATCGCTCTCAAATCCGAGTATGAATAGCCCCGAGATCGTATCGATGCTCTCCGATGTCACCATGGAAACGATGGAAGTACCCGAGGTTTCGGCAAAAGACGTGCTGGTCGCTCGATTTCGCTATCTCGCCACGATTCATCAGGAGCGTGCACGACGGCAGCGTTATTTGTGGACACATCTCGTGCCTCGGTTGGCGATTGTTTCGTTTGGAACCCTGTTTGTCTTCTCGTATATCGCTTGGGTCATCGGGCCGGTCTATCGTCAGGTGGCACTGTGGTAAAGAAACTCGATGCCGTTTCGCAGCGATTGATCGCGTCCGGGGCTGACCACGAAGCAAGTGTGTTGCAGTGGTTGGACGGACAACAGCAACGACGCAACATGACCAAGCGTGCAATTTGGTCAACCGCCGGCGGGTGGTTGCTTGTGATTGCATCGGGCATTGTTGCAAGTCTCGTTGCAATCAAGATTTCCATCGATGTGCAAGACATCACCTCAACCACTGAAGGGATGTTTGGTGACGTCCAGACGCCACAGCGGGTATTGTGGGTACCCTATATCACAGTCGTGATTTCGATTCTGTTAATCGGGTTTGCCGTGAGCGGGATATTGCGGGGCGCATTACCGGGTTACCGGTCGACGAAATCCGCGATCCAGTGGGCGGCGGCGAGTGATGCCGTGTCTCGTTTGTTGGCGGCCGGGTACACGTATTCCGAAGCGTTCACGGCGGCTGCCAGTGTCGTCAAGCAAGGAACGGCCTATGGTTGGTTAAACGACACGATCCGGCGATTAGAGCGAGGCGAGGCCGAGGTCGGTTTAACGGCGTGGTCACGTGGCGATGCCGCCTTGTTGGAAGCGATTGTCGATGGAGCAACGATCAGCCCCGAACGCCAGTGGCAAATTGCGTCGGATCATTTCAGCGAGGTTGCTCAGCGCCGCTTAGTCTTGCTGACTCAGTTGATGCCGTTGTTCTCAACGGTGGTTGCGGGCGGATTGATTTGGATCGCGGTGGCAACCACGCTCGGTTGGTTCTGGTACACCGTGTCGAGCATGATCGGAGGCTTGACATGAACCCCTACCTCGCCACCGGGCTACGAATTTTTGGCTACGTCGTCTTCTTTGTCGGTCTGTTGTTGGTCTTTCCAACGCCAGTGAGCGTTTTGTTTGCCACGCTAGTGATCGTGGGCTTCGAAGACTTTCGACGACGCCGTTGGCAACATGCTACTCGCACGTTCAACGAGATGATTTGTTCGATCCAGCGGCATGATGGTCGCATCGAGAATGTGGTTGCTGCGTTTTCACGTTCGGGTCCTCTGCGAAACCAATGTCGTCAATATCTGTACCGACTGCGGGCGGGTGAGGATCCGGTTCACGCGGCCGAAACTTCAGGAGTACCGCTATCGTTTTCGACCGCAATCGCATTGCGAACCGTTCGCAAACCCAAGTCCGAAACGACGCATACTGCGCGTGATTCCCGCGACCGCTGGGTTCAGCATTCCGATGAACTTTCCGATGGCGATTCCAATGAAATTCCGGCATACGGACAATTCATTTATCTGATTGCCGTTGGCTTGATGGTCTATCTCTGCTTGACGTTCTTAGCAACATTCATCACTCCAACCCTCGAAAAAATGCTCGACGAGTTTGGTATGAGCTTAGACGGTTTGGGGATACTTTTAACGAATTTTGCATCCGGTTGGGTACTGATTGGTTTAGTGATCCTATGTGGCATGATTGTTCCTGCACTCAGTCGTGGACGGATTTTTGGATTGCGGCTGCCGCAATGGATCCCAATGCTGCCGCATCGTGCGAATCGAAAAGCTGAGGTGCTCAATGGATTCGCCGACGCAATCGAATCGGGGATGCCGTTGGATCAGGCAACTCGCGTTGGACATTCAATCTCGCGATGGACTTCACAACGTGATGAGATGCACCAGGCCTTTGTTCGACTTGAATTTGGTAACTCGATCGCTGCGGTGATGCGGCAAGCGAAATGGTTGACGGCAACCGAAGCCAAATGGATTGAGGGGGCATCGCCTGAGCGCATGAGTGAATTGTTGCGTTCGATTGCCGACCAAAATGTTCGCAATGCGAATGCGAATAGCCGTTGGTTATTGGGGATCTTTTTCCCCGTTGTGATTGTTTTGTTGGGAGTGCTCGTGCTTGCTTATGGAATTGGATTGTTCGCATCGTTGTCGGAGCTCATCAATGGGATCGCGTAGTCATCGCCATGCTCGACGCCACGGCAGCCTAATTGTGGAAGCGGCGATTTGTTTCGTCTTGCTCGCTACGGCCGTCGTGGCATTGATGAAGTTAGCCCACAGCAGTGCGGTGCTGTCCAAACAAGCAGACCAGCGACTCGTCGCGACGCTTGCCGCCCAGAACACGCTCGAACGCCTACAAAACGTCACCTCGGACGAACTGAAGTCGAGCGCCGAAGAAGTTGCGACGGCTATCAACGAACAAACGAATTGTGACGTCGCGGTAACCGTCGAGGATTTCCAGTCGGAATCGCGATCCGGAATGCATCTTCGCATCGAGGCCGCTTGTTCGCCGGACGTGCACGTCACCCTTCACGATTGGCGGTGGGATGATGATAATTAGACCTTACCACTCGTTCCGCAATTTACATCGTGGCGTCACCTTGATCGAAGTGATTGGAACGCTATCCATATTGCTTGCGAT
>CAXBHV010000073.1:0-12060 GCA_963974855.1 uncultured Rhodopirellula sp.
GCCAAAGAGGTCTCTACATCCCTCACTGACGAACTCTGTTGTCCAGTCGTCGTCGTCTCGACGACGGTAGACCATTCCGTGCAGATTCGCCAGTAGAGAACGGTGACGGCGATCACTTTCGGTGAGTTCAGTGGTCCGCAGCTCAACACGACGCTCCAGGTCGACGTTAAGCCTCCGCAACTCTCGCTCAAAATCACGTTGCTCCGAAACATCATGAAAAACAAGGACAACGCCAATGATGGTGCCGGAATTATCACAAATGGGGGCAGCACTGTCGGCGATTGCCCGCTCGCTGCCATCTCTCGAGATAAGGACCGTGTGATTGGCCAGTCCATGAATATCCCCCGTGGCCAGCACGTCATCCACCGGAATCAGGGCAGGGCGGCGTGTCACTTCACTAATGATCTGAAAAACCTCATCAATTGGACGACCTTCCGCCTCGGCCCGTGTCCATCCAGTCATTTGTTCGGCGACCGGATTCATTTGAGTTATTCGCCGCGAGGAATCGGTGGCAATCACCGCATCACCGATCGAGCTTAGGGTAATCTCGAGATTCTGGCGACTCTCGACAAGAGCCTGCATAGTCTCCTTAAGTTGCGTGATATCGCGCGCGCTCGCAAACAACGTCCCATCGGGTTGCGGCGTTGCTGTCCATTCCAGCCATCGCCAACTACCATCTCGGCAACGATACCTGTTCTCGAAGTGGGATGTCGGTCGCCCGTCGGCCAGCTTTGCAACTTCGGCCTGGGTCGCAGCCTGGTCGTCCGGGTGGACAAAATCGAGAAATGGTCGTGACAATAACTCACCGCTGCTCCACCCCAAAGTGCGAGTAAATGCAGGATTAACTTTTTTAAAGAACCCGTTCGTGCTGGCAATTCCAAGCATGTCGAGTGATAGATTAAATAATTGGTCGCCATCCATCTCGACTTGCACGCGATCTGTCAGATCTTGAGTGATAAATAGATAGCCAGTAATCGCCCCAGACGTATCGCGGATCGCAGAGATATCGACTTGCACCCGCAGTCGGCTCCCGTTCCTACAATTATAGGTCCAATGTCGTCGCTCATTGAGTTGCCTCTGGACTCCAATCGTGAACACCTCGAAACTAGGCGACACCACGCGGCCCAACTTATTTGACAGTTCCGTTGCATACGTCGCAATCTCGTCCGCATCGTGCCATAACAGAGGTGTTTCATGACCGACGACTTCCGACGCGGCCCACCCAACTAGACGTTCGGCCGCCGGGTTGAAAGCGCGAACAATGCCACCCAGATCCGTTAAAATAAATACCGTGTCAGCGGTGTTAAACACGGCTCCGAACTCTGCGGGAATGGGGGGCTTGGCTGGTAGCATTGCGATCTGTCTCCTTTGTCTGAAACCAAACCATGAAAAGTCAGAACTTTCTAAATCTCGAAGAAAAGCGAACAATATCGCCCTTCTTCGCTCAAGTTAATTCTTACTCTTCGTTTCTCCTTCCCCGGTAATCAATAATGTGGCGGGATTTTCATTTGAGCAGCTATTGACGGCTGTGACCACTGCATTGGCAGGCCAGACTTGATCACCGTGTCAACGCGTTGTGGATGCCGTCACTGAAATGAGAAACTAACTCTCGAAATCGGATGGTTTGATGCCGTCTTGAGCACGAAACGACCGTCAGTGTTGTTTCGTACATGCTTTTATTCTCCACCGCAGCTAAGAAGTGAAGTAAGGCTAAGTGCTCGTGATTGGCGATGCCAACGCGGAGTTTGGTGATATTCTTTTACCTCGATTGCAAATGCATTTGGTTCTTTCTTGGCAAGTATGCATGCTCTAGCAGGCATGAACCGTACAATGGGTAACTCTTACGCCAAATCACTGGGATCTGCTTCGGCTTTCCGAATCATCTGCAAAATGGAGCCTATTGTTGATAAAGCGATGAATCTATTTTTTTACGCGATGTGCAGGAGTGAGTTGCCCATGAGTTCGTTTACAGTATCACCAGTGGCCAGCGGTCCCACTGAGGTAGCAATCGATCAGGACGTTCTATTTTCCCGCTGCATGGGGAACGCACAGTTCGCAGCATCTCTCCTTTCCGAACTTGAGCTTACTGGAGAGCAAAAGGTCAGAGATATCGCAGATTTAGCCGCCTCCGGAGATCACCAAGCGGTGGCTCAAGCTGCTCATGGATTAAAAGGCGCGGCAGCCATCATCGCCGCAGAGCCTTTGCGTGCCGTAGCGGCGGCAATCGAAGAAGCTGGAGAATTTGAAGCTCAAGACGCCATTATTTCTCTTGTCGCGAACTTGCAGCAGGAAATGGCAAGATGTTTATTATTGGCCCACGAGATTCGCGAGCAGGCAATGGCATGATGCCAACCGCAATCCAAGCTTTTGCAATACCATTATTGGACACAAGTGATTGCAGTGGTGATTGATGCCGAAAATTCAGAGAAACTCCTCGTGTGAGAGTTCTTGCTCGACAGCGATATCTCTGCTGCGAGCTCGAACTCTTCACTGTGCTTTCAGTGGGACTTCATGAATCTTGCAGCTTTCGATGTTTCATCTTCAATGTCTAGCGAAGAAATGCAGCTAAGTAATCAATCCAGTAACCTGGAAAACGATAACAGCATGACATCGACGGTTCAATGATCCAATTTGTAAGATTGCTTACAAATTGAGTTGGCGTTCAGCCTTAACTCCGTTTCGACCGTCTTGCTTGGCACAATACAGAAGTTTATCAGCACGGTGAAACCAACTCACTGAAGTATCAGAGTCACGTAATATCGCGACTCCGATCGATGCTGTCACTCGCTGTAATGTTTGGTCGCTTTCCTCATGCTTGAATCGGCTCTCTACGAGTGAACAACAGATTTCCTGGGCAAAATCCAGTGCATCCTGGGCTTCTTCTGTTCTCAAAAAAACGCCAAATTCATCGCCCCCATATCGGGCGACCGTTGCATTTTCATTCAGTTTCTGGATGCTTGAAGCGATGAACTTTAGCAGACTGTCTCCCACCGCATGACCTAACATGTCATTGACATCCTTGAATTTATCGAGATCAACGAGAAGTAACGCGACCTCTCCCGATGCGTCAGAGTCTCGTCCTCTAATCGCAGTTTCCATTAACGCATCGAAACAGCGACGGTTGCCAACCCCCGTAAGCGGATCAGTCATCGTCAATTTTTGAGAGTTAGCAAGATTCTTTTTTAGCGTCCCCATTTGGCTTTGGGACTCATTCAGCTGTGCTCGCATCTCCTCAAGTTGTGACTGCATGCACTCGTTTCTTGCGAGCATCTCAGCAACACAAGATCCAAATTTCTGTGGTGTAATGTCTGGTGATGCCAGATCGCGGTTCGTCTGTTCAAAGGAATTGCCATATTCCGCCCCAGCATCCACTTGGCGATTTATCGCTAACTGCAAATTTTGCAACTCCTGCTCTAGGTCCCGCCTTATTCCATCCTGCAGGTCAACATTGTCGGCAGACTGGCAAAACTGCTGATGGAGCGACTGAAGCTGCTGAACTGTAACTGACTCCGGTCCGTCCACTACGTGCGAGAGTCGCTCGTGTAGCCCTCCGGTATTGCCCTCCGCAAACCGATACCAGACCTCGTATACTTCGGGAGTGGGTGGCGTATTGAATTGCCCAACATATCGAAGTGCTTTTTTCGCTATCACGAACACTTCATCAACGTCAGGGGGTGAAATAGGATTGGAACGTGGCGTCATGCAATGGCTCCTCTTGACGCTGGAATATCATTAATCGAGCACACTGCTTGTTCGAGACAGAAATGAAAAATCCCCTCTTTGTCCGGCTTGTGGTTCTGTTCAAAACCTTTGGCAAAACGAAGCGGCCTGCAGCCGTCAAGACGGAGGTAGCTTCTTTTTCTGTTAAGGAAGTTTTCGCCGATTTGCAGACAAAAAAACGCGTCAATCATGTTGAAAAGAAAACCATCAATGAACGTTATTTCTAACGCAGTGTCCAAGTAACGCATTTGCTTATTTCGTCTCTTTATTGCGTAAACAGTGCACGGAAAACGATTGAACAGGCGGCGCATTAATAACCACTTTGCATGCCTAGCGGACAGACGATCGCGAATGCGGTGCATTTGTTTGCTATCAACCCTGTCGTGTTGTTTTCGCAAATAACGCAGAAAAGATGCACGCGACTACCCATTGGAATATGGAGAGAGTTTGCCAACTCACTCAATAACCGCACGCACGTGATACAACCTTAGTGCGCTTTCCGTCGGGTGGCCAATAATTTCCAAAGGAAAGTCGTTAAAGGATAGTGGGCAGGTGGAGTGTTTCCATCTCGTTATACCGAGACAACTCTTGATGGTCAGATTCTGATCTTTTATAAATCCAGATGGATGCAGAATTGAAGGTAAAGCAAATTTAAAAAAAACGAAGCAAATCGGCTGCTAACTTGGCGTAAGAAATGCATCCTAATTGGTTCTTCTACAAGTCACCACCAAACATGCTCCCCGCAACGAATCAGATTCGCCCTTATCCAAATTGCGTCGTCTTTATTCTCCGCATGCCATCGCTAATAATTGAGTGAGAGGAACCGCCGAGAGGGTTTCACCCGACAAAAGTCGACTGTCATTGCTCGTTTTGCTTCGCACCCCCACGTACTTTGTGTTGGGAATGCGTAGCGAATGCCCAGGAAATATCGCTTGTAACGCTTGAAGGAGTCTTACGGACGCCACGTTTAGTTACACTCGCTTACACCTGCTTTTCATTTCCTTAGCAAGCTAAAACGTTCTATAGTAAAAGCAGGAGATTACAATGAAAGTTTTAGTTGTAGAGGATGATGCGATCTCAAGGGAGGTCGTAGCTCACGTTCTTACAAGTGCCGGATACGAAGTTGTTACTGCGAGTGACGGCAACGAGGCTCTTCAAGCAATCGATACGATTGGGCATTGCCAATTGGTAATTTCGGATCGTGACATGCCTGGAATGAATGGCGTTGAGTTGTGTCGCGAATTACGTGCACGGAACACACGAGGCTATATCTATTTCATAATGTTGACCAAGCTTGATCAACCAAAGGATAAGATTGAAGGCTTTGCAGCCGGGGCTGACGATTACGTAACTAAGCCGTTTAATTCAGCCGAGCTGCTGATGCGGGTAAACACCGGGCGGAGGATCATCGCTCTTGAGACTCGCGATATGGCAATCTTCATGATGGCCAAACTTGCAGAATCTCGTGACCCTGAGACCGGAGAGCACTTAGAACGCGTTCGCAATTTTGCAAAAACTCTTGCCCATCACATGTATGAAAGGCATCCTCGGCGACAAGGGTTAGATCGGTTATTCGTAGATCTCATTTACGATACAAGTCCTCTGCACGATATCGGGAAAGTTGCGATTCCCGACCGCGTGTTGTTGAAACCAGGCAAACTTACCGCTGAAGAATTTGAGATTATGAAACGGCACACGCTTGAAGGAGCAAAAACCATCCAAGCGGCTTTGGAGGCGTATCCCAATGCACGCGTTGGAGATCGCAATTTCGCATCACGAAAAGTTTGATGGCACTGGCTATCCATACGGCCTGTCCGGCGAACAGATACCGCTTTCGGCACGAATTGTGGCAGTCGCCGATGTATATGACGCGGTAACATCAAAACGCGTCTACAAAGATGCGTTTCCGCATGAAGCAGCGAGTTCAATCATCATTGATGGCTCAGCTCATCATTTTGATCCAGATGTTGTCGACGCATTCCTAGAGTCTGAAAGCGAGTTCCAATCGATTCGATCACGGTTCACAGATGCTCCAGTGGAAGGATACAGCTCACTTGTCAATGATCCTACAGCGGATCCGATGAACTCAATCGCACTTCCGGCGAACTCAATGTAACAACACAGAAACATAAGGGGCAATTACCATGAACGGTACGCAGAAACAACGTGTTGCAATTGTTGTTGACGACGAATCAATTGCCAGGAGAATGATGACCTTCGCACTTAAGCGAGAAGGCTTCATTTGTCATTCGGCCAGTGATGGTGACGAGGCGATGCAACTGCTTGAGGATCGTGATTACGATCTTGTCGTGACGGACCTTGCAATGCCGCACAAAAACGGTCACGCGCTGGCGGTTGAATTACTGAAGCTTCCTAAACGCCCTTTCATTGCTATTCATACTTCGGTCTTAGCACCTGAAATTACAAAAGATTTGATGAATCGAGGCGTTGATGACATTGTTTTCAAGCCAACTGACTACGCCGCGTTCGCGGCGAAAATGAAGGTAATGGTTGATATCCGTCTCAATAACCTTCAACCGGACCTGCCGCAGGGGATTTTGAAAAGAAAAGATGACGTGGAGCTGGAATCGGACCGGAATCCAAACATCGAAATTGAAAAAACAGACGAAATAGTTGAAATAGATAGTGTGGTCGAAGCACCAACAGACGCTCCAGATGTTGGTCAATCTTCAGCGGTGAAGTCTTTGCGATCCATGGGGATCGAATCTCTGCCCTTTTCGCAAGTCGCCTTGGAAGCGTGCAGGGTTGCTTGTGCGGAAGACTCCGAGGCAGAAGATATTGCTGCAGCGATTGAGCAAGAGCCGTCGCTTACAGCGGAGCTCCTGCGATTAGGAAACAGTAGTCTATACAATCGCACGGGCATCAAAGTTCTAAAAATGGAAGAAATTATCGTTCGAGTTGGACGACGTCCGATAGGGGAATTGGCATTAGCGTTAGATGCTTGCGATTCACTGCGTGAGATGGGCGTTCCTTTCTTGAATGTAAAACTTGCGTGGCAACGCAGTCTTGCTGCCAGAGTCGCCGCAAAACTTTTGATAGCCCAAAGATCAAGCGGGAGCACAAGTGCTGGAATCGTACTTAGCGCTGCGATGCATCTCCTCGGCCGAATGATTCTAGCCAAAAAGTTTCCCTATGAGATGGTCGCGTTACTCGAACTTGCCAATCAGACGGGGGATGCATTGACAGATCTGGAACGACAGACATTTTCAGAAAGTCAGTCTGAAATGCTTGCGAGGTTATTATCAAAATGGAACATCCCGCAAGATATCATCGGTCCCTTGCAATACCTCGATTCCACTTACAGCGAATTGGTTTCGCTGAATCGCGCCCATCGAGACGATGCTGAATTGGTAAAGATCGCTGTATCGATTGGCTGGCTTGCTGTAGGAAAGTGGGAGGCCTGGGACCTTGTGGAGATTCCGCCATCGAGCGTATTTCGACACCACTGCAATACCTCGCTACGTGACATTATCAATCGAACTCGAGATGGGCTTGCCGAGTCGTTGGCGGGGTTAGGCGAGACATCCTCGCTTCTTGTCGGTGGCAGCAAGGGGATTCCCTGCAACTATCACTGTGCTGGGGAAGCCGATGTCGATTTTATCAGAGAGATGTTGCCGTCACTGGAATTAAACGCAGGATCAGCGGGCAGGAATGATCAGCTTCTCACGGTGGTTAACGGTCTCAATGGATCGCCCGAACGTATAAATACTCTTATTCAATCCCGTGACCAAAACGATTGCGTGTTATTGACGGAGCCGGACCTACAGAAGAGCCTGACAAGTGGACCAACCGTTGTGCTTTTTCCATGCACATTCGGCAGGCTAGTTAAATCGATAAAAACGCTGAATGTTCCGAAACACAACGCCAAAATCTGCTGATTCAAGACTTAGGTGCGAATTGATTTCTAGTGCGTTGAGCACCTGTTTAGCGGTTTTTCAGAAATTCAATAGACTCGCTGGAAGAATCTCCTGGCAGCAGAATCTCGTTGAATTTAGATAGTGGCGAGACTTAATCAACGTCAACCTGGAACCTTGCGATACGGAGTTTGTGGCAATGAAAGAAAGACGCAATGAGCAGAAATCAATAGTCAAGTCTCAGTTCGTGTTACCTGTCGTTGCGACTGTGATGGTTGAAGAAAGCATTTTGTCACTCAAAGGATAGAAATGAACATCTCGCAAGACAACTCGCCCGAGCACACTCCCAACGAAAGCTGGAATCAAAGTACTGTCGAAATCGAGGCGAAGAATGTTGAAGTTTTGAAAAACGCTAGATCATTGATACAGAGAGCAGAGGAGGATAGAGACCAATTGCCCCAATTCGAACTTAAGCAACGAGCCATCGACTCCCTTGGCACTCGGGCGCAAGGAGTGCAAGTAGTTCGGCTAGTCGTTCATCCGCTGGCTGGAAATGTCAGAGATGCTGATCGTAAAGCTGGAATTGAACAGGTGATCGCGATGATTCTGGAGGTTTGCGAGGGCAACCCTGAAGTTTCGTGGGATGCTGGTACATGGTCGATTTATGCAGGATTTGCGGGAGATTACGTGATTAGGCGAGATGTAATTACCGAACTGGCCCATAAAGCATTAAAACTGAAATGGAGCTTGATCGAGGGGAGGGTTCAATGACACCCCCAAGGATTGAATTCAGGAAAATGCGAACTGATGGTCATGTAGTTTATTGGTATGTCGAAGCCTATTCGCCAGACGATTTTGTCTTTCCAGTTGGCACCGGTTATGTCCTTGAGGCAGGCACGGCAGCACACTTGAGCTTTATTCTTGTTGCAGACCAGTGGCGTAGAAAAGGTTATGGAACTGCGATCTTCCAGGCTTGCAAATCGCGTTGGACTAACTTTATTTCGACGGGTTCAATGGACCCCGCGAGCGAGTTGTTCGCGAAAGCGGTTGGCATTCCAGAAAGCACTAGACATCACAGTTGAGTTGAAGGCGTCCATAACATCGGCCTCCGCGTCAACTTGGCACGTAGTTTGCGATTGTAGAAGGTTACCTCACTCTCAAGCCTCAACAGATACACCGATTGCGATGAATGACGAGTTTTTAAATATCAACGTGGGCGAATTGTTCTTTCACCAAGGAAGTAGCTACCGCAAGCTGGACGAAAATCGCGCGCTTTTGGTGAAGAATGCCAAAACCTCGAAGCAAGAAGAGGGAAAAGCGTATCGCTTTTACCCAGAGGATGAGGTTCAACGAATCAGCCAGTCTTCGACCCCCCAAGCTGAAGTGAATGGATTTTTGCCTAAGCCAGCAGGTGATAGTGATGTGTCACCATAGCTGCCGCTAGACATCGACTTCGAAATTGCGAGCTTGACCTGCAACAAAATTATGGGAACGGGAAATTATCAAATCGCAAGCCAGTGGTCCGTGCCGATGCGACCTGGCAAGGTCGTTCCCTTTATCACAGTTCAGCAACGCCCCTTGCTTTTCGCGACGTTCACGCCGATTAAGGGGGCTCTCCTCTGCACTGCGCCGTCCGACGGGATGGCAAATGCTTCGATGTAAGCAGGGAACCAAAGCAGGCGTGTTATTACATCGTGGCTACTCATCATATCGCATTAATTCATCAAGTAGGGAGATAGCAACGCAATTTCCTGGCTAACGGTGTAGTCGATACCACGAGCATTAATTTCCTTGCTCAATTCTGCCAAATTTTGTCCTTTATTACTAGAAACGAAACCTATTCTTGAAAACCAGAGAATAAAGGGATACTACTTATGTTTTCATTTTCAAGACGCAAACAGGAATGCCGGGCAGAGGCCACATTACGACGTATTCTGGACCACACGACGCCTGACATTTCTTTTGGCGTCGAGGATGATCGATGCCATAATCGATACAGTCGCACGTTGCCCGTGGTTGTCACACCGCGCAGCGGTAGTTCGTTGCTGATTGATCAAGCCGTCATAGGATTGACTCGAG
This sequence comes from uncultured Rhodopirellula sp., assembly GCA_963974855.1. Lineage (GTDB taxonomy): Bacteria > Planctomycetota > Planctomycetia > Pirellulales > Pirellulaceae > Novipirellula. The sequence continues at coordinate 9,675 of CAXBHV010000073.1, forward strand.
ACGTTTCGGATAACGGCGTGTCAGTCATACTGTCCGGAGCCCTGAATTCTTCTTCCGTGGCAATCAGCTTCTGGATCAGCTCACGGCAATCTGTCGATCCACACCCTGTGACATTACTAGGGCTCTCAATGCATTCGGTCGAAATTGGTGGTGGGTATTGGTGCACAGGAATCCACTTAACAGATCGACTGGAAGACAAAGCATTGTCGGAACAACTTTTACCTTTAGCCGAAAAACTGCTTCCCCAGCCGCATTAGTGGAACGAGCTAAAGCCTAATTGAGTGCTGCCCCCCATCATTGCCTTGCACGAAGACGTAGCCTTCAAGTTCTTCAAATGTGAGATTCCGCACTGAATATCGGTCGATTGGCCTTCGCGTGCCCTGAATGCAGGTCTCCACCTCAAAAGTGCTCAGCGGAGCGAAAGAAAAACTTGGAACTGCCTGACGAACTGGAATGTCGACGACGGTTTCGAATTTCGCCTAAATGTCGCCGCTCAATCTCGCTGTTTTCAGACGGTAAACAAAATGCTTTTCACTTTCTGTATCGAATTTTCCGGCCCAATTGGCGCTCCCTTTTCCCTTCCCCTTTCAGATCGAAAAAGGGAAGCCTGAGTGCAAAATATGGAAACCATGGAGTAATAAAACACCAGAAATTGCGGCGTTTTAGTGAACATCAGGCTTGGAAAGCTGCATTGACATCGTGGAGGTCACAGATTCGAGTTCTGTATTGCCCACTTTCGCAGAAGGCCGCAAAACCTAGTGTTTTGCGGCCTTTTTTCGTGTTTGCATCGGACGACGGCTCCGTCCATGACAAGGCCTGGCCCTGTCGGGAGGTGTCCGTCACGAGTATTTTCGCCGGGCTTGTCGCGCCGACCGGGGCAATCCCGGCGGATGCGGGAGGGATAATCGTTCCATCAGCTCATCCGTTCTGCAGTACGACCTACTTTCTTTACAAGCATGGGTATGCACCTGAACGACTTCAGCGAACCGATTGTTGGGTCAATCGCTCGGTGAACCAGTTAAGTTGCAATGCGACAACGGGCTGGGGGTCAATATTTGGGGAAGATGGCGGGAGTCGGGAAACGTTCTTCGTTGCTGGAGGATCCGATGTTGAGGTATTCCTCGCGAGGCACGTTGACCTGCGGCCAGCTCGCCGGACTCACGCGCACGACGCGGCCTGGTCGGATGCCTTCGATAATCAGGTCGGTTTCAAATTGGATTTGGATGCCGCTACTGCCCACCGGCGGCTCGCCGCCCACCCGCACGACATCCAGGATCGGTCCCTTGCACGCCATATGCGCGGGCCCGTAGGCGCCGTGGGTATGCTTTAACGTGGTTTCGACCGCATTCATCAGAGCATGTTCGCCTGCCTTGAAATCGGCGTACAGTGATTCGTCCATGCCACCGAACAGCGTCGCGGTTACCTTGGCGCTGCCGAACGTGCCGTATTCCACCGCGTCAACCCAAGCGGGCATCCAGCGGCTGCGGATGAAGGCCTTGTGTGTCTCGGTCTGGTTGCGAGCGGCACGCTTGATCGCGGTTTCATCGAGCCAGATGTCAGAGATATGAAACCGAGTGAACACGCCGCCGGGCGTCGGTTTCCAGCTGATCCCCAAAAGCACTGGCTGGTCGTCAAGACTTCTCTTTCCGCTGGCAGGCCAGCTGCCCTCGGCGACCAACTCCTCGACTTCCAGCAGTTCACGTCCGTGCCAGATGCGAGTGGCGGCGTCGAAGGACATGGTTTCCGCAGCGGCCTCGGTTTGACCGCCTTCGTGCGGTTCGCAGCGAGCCACGATCATGCCCTGGTTGTTCTGAATGTCGATTTCCTGCAGCTTCCAGACTTTGCCTTCCCGCTGGCAGTGGCTGGGTTCGTCTTCTAACACCAGGACGTGGTTTTCGGCGGGGAAGATACCGGCGCCGCGATTGTGGTTCGCGTCTTTGGTCTTGTTGTCGACCGGCAATACCGGCACCGAGGAAAGCTTGGGGTCAGGCGGCAGAAAGGCTCGGACGTGCATCACGGTGCCGAGCGGGATGTCGCGCAGGTCCGCCGGCGCTCCGTGGTAGCGAACCATGCCGTAGGGCAGCATGGCGAAGGGGTGCGGATCGTTGCGGTAAAACATCCCCGATCCTTCGACGCGAATGCTGCCGCGACGGTTGGCGTGATCGACGAACACCAATTCGCCCCGGTAGGAATACGCCTTATCGATCGGAGGAAACTTCCCGGCCTGGGGGCGGAACGGTTCTTCCTGGGCCGCCGCAAACGGCGCGAGCAGGAACGCGGCAAGGCAGATCATGGTGATCGGACGGAAGCATCGGAGCTGATTCATAGTTCGATCACCTTGTTGCTGTCGCCAAACTGGTCGGTCTCGACTCCCATCCGCTGGGCC
>CAXBHV010000074.1:0-12051 GCA_963974855.1 uncultured Rhodopirellula sp.
AAGCACCTCGAGAAACGACCCAACGGCAGAATACAACGCCAGCATAGGGTAAAGGCGGAATCGACACACTGCATACCGCTCTACAATGGGACGCAGTTCGTAGGGAAAGTCGCACACCAATTCTCTACCAATCGATCAAGAGTCCAGAAGCGTTTTCGCCCGAACGAGATCGGATGTTTGAAAGCCCTCGGTGAAGAACTCATAAATTGTTTCTAGCATCTTGCGAGCTTCCGGAGCCCTGCCTTGTTGCGTCATCAGCTCCACCAACCGAACGCACGAACGAAGTTCCCAGGACTTGGCCTGCTGACGCTTGGCAACCTTTATCGCTTCGCGAAAACTTTCCTCGGCTTTAGCTTCGTCACCAGCCGCGAGCGACCATTCCCCCCTAAGTCGCAAGAACTCGCTTTCCATGCCACGTTCGTTGTGAGAGTTGACGAGATCGAAACCGCGGTCGATCCATGGCTTGGCACCACTTGGTATCCCCGCCAAGAGATACGCTTCAGCAATATTGCGATAGGGATGATCCATCGACAAATTGCCACCGGTTGCTCTCAAGATTTTCAAACCGTGTTCAAATAGTTCGCTGGCTTCATCGACCTTTCCATTTCGGAGCAGATAATTTCCACGACCGAAAATGGCGTGTGTTTCAAAGAACACGAAGCCATTTTCATGACAGATCGCATATTCTTCTTCAATACTTGCCTGTGCCTGATCAACGAGTCCACAGAATTCAAGGACTTGCCGACGAAAAAACAGTCCCATCGCGAAACTGAATGGATGATTTTGTTCTCGCGCACGCTGAATCGTTTCATCGGCACGCTGTAGTGCTTGATCGGGGAACCCTAATTGCCAAAGCGCCAGCGCGGCATGGCTGCGACACAAGACGCTACAAAGCTGGCCAGTCTTCAGCGAACAATCGCGTTCTTTTTCAGGTTCAATGCGTTTCAGTCCTTCCTCAAGCAGGTCGAGTCCTGACCGTAAATCTCCTTTGTAGTACGCAGTCGCACCCACGACCCAATACGCCTCGGAAAGCAGACCGCTGCCGTCCGAAGCATTGACAACCAACTGCATCACTTCTTTGGCAATGTCATCACAAATGTCCATGTCCGCGCGAATCAATCGCCAGCCCCAGAGACCCCACATCACAAAGAAGCGGTCTTCGAGCGTCCCGTATTTGGTAACGAGTCGCTGAGCTCGTTCAATCGCCGTGCCAACCTCCTGCGCGGACCATCCGCGAGCGGCCATTAAAACAGGCGCAAGCGTCAGTTGCAAACTTAATTCCAACTGGTCTCGCTGTGGCGAATCGCTGAGTGATTCCAGCACTTCCAACCCATGCGTTAAATGGTGAATCGCTTCGGTGTTGGCAGAACGCTGCTGCGCATATTGGCCAGCCTTCAGATAATACGCGACCGCCTTTGCGGTCTCGTCCGCCTCGGCGTAATGATGTGCCAGCAATTCCGGATGCGTCGCCACGGTTTGCTCGAAACCCTTTTCGATTGTCTCTGCGATTGTCATGTGAAATTGCTGACGCTTCTTTTTCAGTACCGAATTGTACGCGGCGTCTTGAATCAGCGCGTGCTTGAAAATGTAACTGCTACTGGGCGGTCGTCCTTTTTGAAACAACAGCTCAGCCTCGACAAGTTTGGCCAGTTCTTCCTGTAATACATCTTCCTGCAATTCGGACGCCGCGTGCATCAATTCGTAGGTGAACTCGCGACCGAAAGTCGCTCCGAGTTGAACTACATTCGGATCGCTATCCATGCGATCCAACCGAGCGGCTAACAAGTCGTGTAGGGTAACTGGGATGGTACTTAGCGCGATCGCGATGTGTTCGCCTTTTTGGTTTGCATCTAACGCTCCGGAATCCTGCACCATCTGCGTAAACTCCTCGACGAAGAGTGGTACACCGTCTGTGCGATCGGCAAGTTGCTCAATGACTTCGGACGGGATCACGTCTAAGCCTGTTTTGCGTTGAATGAGTTCGCCGATTTGCCGCTTCGTCAACCGTGTCAGCGCGACTTGCGTTTGGTGACCGTAGCTTTGCCACGGCGTGCGAAACTCGGGCCGGAAAGTGAGCAGCGTCAGCGCACTGTCGTGCAGTCCTTCGTCGACGTGCAAACTTAGAAACTCCAACGTTGACGGATCGACCCAGTGCAGATCCTCGACGATCAGTAGCACTGGATGAGCGGAAGAGTATTGACGCAACCATTCCAACAGCAGCGCTTGTGTCCGCTCTTTCTGGCGACTAGGGGAAAGCTTGATTGGGGCGCATCGATGGTCCGGTGGCACCGACAGCAGCGAAGCAAACAAAGCAATTTGTTCAGGATCGCCTAACTGGAGTTCTTGTAAGTGGTGAACCAGTTTGTCGAGGCGAGACTGGGGCGAGTCATTGCGAGAGAAGCCGAGCAACTGCTTAAAAAACTCCGTCACCGGATGGAGGGTACTGTCGGAGTGATATGCCGAACAGCGCCATTCGATCACCGGTGGAAGATAATTGGCCGTCTCGTCTGCCAAATGCTGTTTGATTTCTCGCACCAACCTTGACTTGCCCAGTCCTGCGTCGCCGATCAACAACACGACCTGCCCCGAGCCTTCCTTAGCATGCTCCCAGCGGTCCTTGATGATTCCCAACTCCATGTCACGGCCCACCAGCGGCGTAAGATTCACGGGGTCCACTAATTCCACACGACTGCGGATGGCACCTTCATCCATGATCTGGAAGAGTTCGATGGGCTGAGGAATTCCCCTGATCTTTTGCGAACCGCGACTTTCGCAAACGAAAAAGTCTTTGACAAGCAGATGCGTTGCTTCGCTGATGATGACTTGGCCTTGCTCGGTCAGTGCCTCCAGTCGGCTGATTACATTTCGAGCATCGCCAACAATCGAAACCGAGTCGGCGTTTTCACCGTCGACCGAACTGCCCACGACGACCACGCCGGTATGAATGGCGGCCCACGCGGACAGTTGAATCCGATTTTGCTTCTGAAAAGATTTGTTTATCTGTTTCATGTCATCCATGATTCGCAAACTCGAGCGAATCGCGCGATGAGGTGCGTCTTCATAGGCGATGGGGTAACCAAAGCAGACAAGCATCTCCTGCCCCGTCGACTGGATCACCGTCCCGCCGAATCGTCCAACCGCTCCTTCGCAGAGGATTCGGAAATCCGTCAGAACTTCACGCTGTTCTTCGGGGTCCAGTGTCGCCAACGATTCTTCAAGATTGCTGGCGTCGCAGTTGCAGATCATCACAGTCAATTGTCGTCGCTCGGCGTCACGCGCTCGGCGCGATGCTGACGTTGTCATCACGTTGCGAGAATCGCCGGAAACCGGAACCGACTCGGGCATCGCCGAAATGGGCGGGTGAGGTTGCGAATCGCTGGTGTGAAGAATCGCACGCAATGCGCTCGCCATATCACCCGCAGTTCGATACCGGTCATCTTCCTTCTTGGAAATTGCCTTTAGACAAACGTCTTCCAATTCAGACGGGATGCCGTTGACCAGTTGGCGTGGTGGCTGAGGCGCGTCTTCACGAATTCGGCGTGTCAATTCCGTACGGATTGCCGATCGAAACGGGAGCTGACCGCACAACATTTCATACAGCACAATGCCTAGCGAATAGATATCCGTGCGACCGTCGATGCGGTGCGCATGACCACGCGTCTGCTCAGGAGACATGTAAGCCGGCGTCCCGACAATCCTGCCACGCTGATCGCCAGTGACATGCGATTCGCTAATGGCGAGACCAAAGTCGACCAACTTGGGTACCAACCCTTCGGCTTCGGAGACCAGAATAATGTTGCCTGGCTTAATATCCCGATGGATCGTGCTCTGCGCGTGGGCGTGGGCGAGGGCGTCCGCGAGGGCGGCCACGATAGTCGCCGCCTGCTGCCAAGTGGGTTTGTTTTGCTTCAGCCAATCGAAGAGTCCGAAGCCTTGTAAGTATTCCGAGACGATATAGCAACATCCGTGATCAACCCCCACATCATGAACGGTAACGATTCCATGGTGACGAAGTTGAGCGAGCCGGCGAGCCTCGTTCAGAAAGGCCTTTTCAACATCGCCAAGATGCGCGGCAAGCAGCGGAATCTTGATCGCCACCTCGCGATCAAGTTTAGGATCAAAACCAACGTACACCGCGCCGAATCCACCGCGTCCCAATTCCTCGCGCAACTCGTAACGGCCCAAAGTCTGCAGTTTTTCGACATCATAGAAAAACTTCGGTTCTGAATCCAAATCTCCGGTCGGCGTATTCTGAAACGTCTGCCCATGACGCACATCTGCAACACTCGGATCGATAGACTCTTTCGGAGCTAGCCCATCAGGTTCGGTCGGATGCGTTCCCATCGAATCGTCGTTTAACATCAAGGACTTTTGCGGAGCTGGAGGGGCAGCAGGAAGGGTGCGCCCTCCCTCTCGCGGGTGTGCGAGGTGGTTGATGGGCGGATGGGAGCTTTGCTGTTAAACGGGCTAGGTGCACACGAATCTTCCAAGCACTTATCCACACCAAAACCATTCTAAACGATTACGATCGAGAGTGTACGATCACGCATGTAACGAAAAACGAATGGCTGACGCGAACCATTTCCAGACGTCTAGCCTTCACACTTTATTTCAATTTCACTAGGTCGACTGTCCAAGTTTTGGGTTTCCCCTGTATTTGTGAGCCGACCGCGCTAGCCGCAGGCCTCATTTTCAAAACGTTTTACTCACCGTCGGCCCGACACTATCGCGTTCGGATCACTAAGTAAGACAGTCGAACTAAAACCATGCAGCATGCGTGTCCCCCTATTAACCAAGTCGTAATTGTCAGCATCTCGCGTCTGCTGGCTAGCTTGCTCGTCTTCGGCTCCCGTTCGCATCCAGATGTGTTTCGCTCTGTCCAACAATACGGCGACATCGACTTATCGCGTGACTTCGGGAGGCGTGAGGATCGAAAGGGCTTCGGGCAGGAACGGTAGGTCGGCGGTTCGATGCGTTTGCGATGGCTTAGGTCGTTGCCGTGAGAATCTTTCAGATTGATTTCCCAGGGCAAGTATCTCCCGAGAATTCCCCCGTTGAATGAAACCGGCAATGAATGTTCACGCGTTTGCACTTCCGTGAACGCACGTTTTATTGAACCAACGAGATCGCAAAACGGTTAACGATCGTGACAGTGCGGCGGAGCGAAGAACCGCAGAGGAGGGTTCGAGCGTCTCTCGGCCCACTCGAGATCTTGGGCCAACGTACCCTAGTTCAACCAGAACACGCGGAAGGTATCTAGAATCTGCTGCGCTTCGTGCAGGTAGTGCTCGGCGACGTCTTCGTTGTTCACCACGACGAGCAAGTCGTGGGACAGAACGGAGGTGTTGTACCAGTTAAAGCTGCCATCGATAACAATGCGACGATCAATCACGCACTGTTTCGAATGAATCGGCGAATAGGGGATTGGTCGGTCGAAGATGCCGTAAACCAGTGCAATTGGAATGCCGGCATCCTTGAGTCGTTGCACGGCCGGCAACAGATGACGACTGAATTCCTTCTCCATCGTTCGCGGCTTGCGAATGTCGCCCTGCCACGCCAGATGTCCATTGAAGATTGCACGCACTTTCACACCGCGATGGTGCGCATGAATCAGGGCATCCACCACACTGTCGCCATGTTCGCCACGCAATTCACCGATCAGAAACAAACAGAGATCGATCGAATGTTGCGCACGGTTGATTTCCGAGAAAATCGCATGATGCGGACGATAGTACTTGCCATCGAGCAGGGCTGTACGTCCGAAGGTGTAGTAAAGATTGAAGGGGCTGCGCGGATCGACTCCGTAACGTTGGATCACTCCGCCGCGAATGGACTGAAAGATGTTGTCGAGCAGACGGCACATTCCCTTGGAGTGGAATGTCATTCCCGACTCCCAGTTGGCCCCCCACTGATCAAAAGTGATGTTGAACGAGCCGATAATACAGTCCTCATCATCAAAAATGATGAACTTGTTATGCATGTCCGTGGCGACTTCCGCCAGTGGATCGCTCGTCGTGCAGACTTCGCCCAGCAGTTCAATACCGGACCGCTTCAACTTGAGGTAATTCTTGCTGTTGGTCAGCGTCATTTTGCGCCAATCCACGATAATCTGGACCAAGACACCGCATTGATGAGCATACAGCAGATGATTGCAGAAATCCTTGTCATCAATGCAGTCGACACACACCTTGATCGCATGCAGCCCCGCTGGATCCACGCGTTTCTTCCAGATCACCTTATCAATGTGATCGTGAATGAAGCGTTTGGGATGGTACGGATGATACGTCTGGCCTTTTGTGAACTTGGGAATCAGGTTCAGTGAGTGATAGTTGTGGTTAATCCAATCCACATCATTCTGCAAAATATGATCATTCAATTCGACCGTATGGTATTCGTTGCGTGTCCTCCACTGCGGCGAAACGGCGTGGTTCTTCTCGCCCTGCGATTGGACATCCGGGCCATCCATAAAGATGTATTCAAATTCCGATGGAACCGACCTGAACTCGTGATGCAAAATATAGGAGAACTTCACGCAGGTAACGCGACCCTGATGCATCGACTGCATGTGAATGAAAATATCACGTGTGATGCGTTGATGTTTGTTCCCATGCACGTTGATTGGATCAGTATGAACAATATACTGTTCATGACTGCCGTCCTCGTGAAAGACCCTGACGACCACCTTGATATTGAGGTCTGTCCCCCAGTCCACATCGAATATCAGCGTTCCCCGCCGCAGGTAAAACAGATCATTGAAATCGTTCCTACGTTCAAACGGGACCTCTAGCCTGGCATGGACCGGTCTGGCATATCGTTCTGCAAAATATGAACTCATAAATTCTTCTATTTCTCAATGATGTTATGTCAGTTCAAATTCTACGTAGTAACCCGTGTGATCCGAAACACGTCCGTAGGAATGGTCGGTAAACAGCTCCAGGCCATTGAGAGATTGCACTCGAGAGCCCTTCTTTAAAAAGATGTAATCAATCCGGCCGTCATGACCGATCGCACCACCAATATCCGGAACGCGTTCGCAGTAAACCTGGTCAAACGCCGGTCGATTTACCGTCTTGAGATATTGATCCTCATACTCGCTGGAATTCACGATGTGGCAATAAGCCTCTGAACCAGCCTTGATATTGAAATCGCCGCAAATCAGGGTGGCTGTCACATTCTCGTTGTGACGTTCATCTGCCCACTGACGCGTGCGATCAAACTGCGTGTAAAAACCATCCTCAGGCCAACTCAGATGAGCACTAAACAGATTCACAGGCCCGAAATACGGAACATGCACCTGAGCCATAACGACACGTCGTGCATGAATGTCAAATATATCCTGACTTTCCGAAACGTACCCCGAATCCGTCGTCGAAAATTCATGCCGACTCAGAATAGCAACGCCTTCGCGATAACGATCAAATCCTAGATGCGAATAATCAGTGTGCAAGTGATACTGAAACGGCAGAAACGAATTGATCAACCGTGCTGCATTGGAAGCCCAGTCGCCGTTGCCCTCATTCCAGTTCTCAGCGACTTCCTGTAGACACACCAGATCAATTTGAAAATCCTGAATGGCCTGAGCAATCTGCTTGAACTTAGCTTCCTGGTCACTCTCCTGATAACAATGCAAATTCAGCGTCAGCACCCGAAGCGTGCTTCTCCGCGACTGGTAATTTGCACCATGGCAGTTATCCCAGACGATCCCCTGATCCGTCTCCGATTCAATCGCATATTCTACTCGATACGAATGTTGTATCGGCAAGCGCCCCGTCCAAATCTCCCAGCCGTATCGGTTAGGATTCCGCGCGACACTACCGCGTACCAAGTCCCAGTGATTTGGTCGTTTGAAACAACGCGTCACATGACTCGTCTTCCACTTGTCGGTTGACCAGTGAATCCGCACGCTCTTAGCGTTTAGGGAAGAACGCACTGCAGAGTCGACGGACAGTGAGACCTTGCCGCCCTGCAGAACGGGATCGTGAAACAGATGCTGAATCGGCACGTCACGATAAACGATCACGCCCGAATCAGCATCAACCTTATAATCCAGGCCATGATTGTTGTCCCAGAATGTTCGCCCCGCACACTCGTAACTCACGGAGTAACGAATATTCCCTGGCAGCGAATGCTCCGACGTCAACGGGCGACGTACATTGGCGTACCACAACTCGCTTCCATCTGGCAACGTACAGCGATAGCTCGCTTCATCAATATGCCAGGTACCTTCCTCACCGCACCAATGGACCAACACATTCTTTTGATAAGACAGATTATCCACCCGCACCACAAATGACATTTCCTGCCATGTTCCCTCGATGGTTCGAGAGATGATATTCTCGGTATATTCAATTCTTATATGTTGCATTTGTGTACTCAAAGCTCCGAGTCTCAAAAGCGTCCCGTGCCAGCATTTTTCATACAAAAATGCATCCCCGGCCCCAAAACAATCCATGTCAAACTTCGCGCCCGCTATGAATATAGATCGTTAACAGTCACAGGCGGAATAACTTCTAAAAGATGAGTGAGATTTCAATTTTGCTGCAACGTAAAATGACTATGTTTCGTTTTGGTTTCATTGTAACCCGTACAGTCTGCCTCCGAGGATTCGAACGCCGATCAATCGGATTATCGGATTAATCGTTACCCAATTCGAAATGCCTTATCGCGAGCGAGTGTGTAGCACGCAGATCGATTGGATTCCCCCAGTATCACGCGGTGACGGCACTCACCATCGTGGACAACCGGCATTCGGACGAGATGATTGGGGCCGAGGTGATTGGAGGGCGGCGAATCCTGGGTAGACAAACGTTCTTCCTGCAATGATCGGGGCACAAGGAAACGTGTGTTACCAGGCAGGAGCCTGGTAACAAGTGAAATGTTAATTCATGTTCTCGTTCCCAGGCTCCCGCCTGCCGTGTTCCAGGTACTCGTGAGGCGGGAGCCTCGGGAGCAGTGTGTTACCAGGCAGAGCCCGGTAACAAGTGAAATCGGGAATTTTAACCAGATCCATTACGGGCGATCGCTGATCCTTCACGAGGCAAAGCACTCGTCTTGGTTCATTCCGCCTGAAAAATATCTATGGACTTTGATTTTGTAGCTGGAAAATACTGCTAAATTCTATAGACGAGCGTGGTTCCAATCGCTCCGAAGCTCGCCAAAAAACATATTTTCCTGTAGCGGACCACGCGAGCGCTCGCTCAAATACGCATATTCGCCAACGTTACCTCGATGACGTTGGATTGCCTTCCAATTTTGGCTAGAATGTTAGCATGTCAAAACCAACCCAAAAGAATCTTGATCGCAGGCGTTTCGTCCTTCGCTCTGTTGCTGGATCGCTCGCTCTGCCTGGGCTTGCGTCACTGAGGGCCGAGTCGGTCGGTAGCAACTCGGCAGTTCAGGCAACCCGCGGCACTGGTGTCGGTGCTCGCCGATTCGTTGCGGTAGGCAACTTGCTTGGATTTCAGCAGAAGCATTTTTTTCCGGAAACCACCGGAAAGGAATTCGAGCAGACAACGCTGCTGAAACCGCTTGAGGCAAACCGCGACCAGATCACGATCTATCGTGGATTGGATCACGGACTGCGTGGCGGGCATTTCGCTGTGCATACATTTCTGTCCGGCGTGCTGCATCACGAATCGAAGCACCGTCCCGACGGCAACGTCACCATCGACCAATTCCTTGCCGATGAGGTCGGAGGTCAAACGCGGTTCGCGTCGCTAACCGTCGGCTCCGAAGGCGGCATCCATGGCGGCTGCCAAATGTCGTGGACCAAGTCGGGCGTCCGCGTCCCGCCCATCACGGCTCCCGCCGAACTGTTCGAAAAACTGTTTGTCACCGAATCGAAAGAACGACTGGCTCAAAAGGTCAAAGCCACGTCGCTGAATTCCTCGATTCTCGATTCGATCACCGAAGAAGCGAGCTCGCTGTCCAAGCGAGTCAATCAAGAAGACAAAGCCAAGCTCGACGAGTACTTCAGCTCGATTCGCGACGTGGAAAAACGACTCGAAGTCCGCCGCCGCTGGGCCGATCAACCCAAACCCGATGCACCGTTTGATAAACCTGCCAACACGAACACCGTCGACGACCTGCCGATGCTGTACGAGTTGATCGCACTGGCTTTACAAACCGATTCTACCCGCATCGCCACGTTGGAAATCGGTGGCAGCTTCTTGCCCCAAAACCTCGGGATCGACAAGTCCTATCACAGTCTCTCGCATCACGGCAACGATGAAGAAACGGTCGCACATCTGATTACACTCGAGTCGTATCAGCTGGCACAATTTGGAAAGTTCCTAACACGGCTGGCGGCAATCCAGGACGGCGATCAGAGCTTGCTCGAATCGACCGCGGTGCTGTTCGGTAGTGGCATGGGCAACGGCAGCTCGCACACCAACACAGACCTGCCGATCTTGATGGCGGGTGGTGGTTATGGCCACGGCGAGTTCAAGAAAGTCGGCTCCAAACACTCAGGCAATGTCCCGCTTTGCAACTTGTTCGTCGACATTGCCCAGCGGATGGGTGTCGAGAAGGACTCGTTCGGAACCAGTACCGGCACCCTCTCGTAAACGCGATCACTATGCATCTCTGTGAGTCTGTCCAACGTGCGGCGTTTCGCGCCGTTTGCGTTATCTTTATCGCAATGGCCGCGCAGGTCGTTACCGTGGCGGCGGAAACGGCTGCCGAAAAAGGTTCTGACAAAAACAGCGCCGTGATAGCGAACTTCATGGGCGAGTTCTGCCTGCAGTGCCATGACAAGGGCTCGGCCGAGGGCGAGCGAGAATTCGAGTCGTTTGCATTGCCGATTACCTCGGAACAGCAACTGATCACGGCCGATGAGATCATCGATTCCGTGACACTGAAACTGATGCCGCCCGAGGACGCGGACCAACCGAGCGACGAGCAACGCTTGGCCCTGCTGAGCGTATTGCGAAACAGCATCGCAGAGGCTCGCGAAAAATTTAAAAGCTCGGGGGGCCGCACCGTCATGCGTCGGCTTTCCAACCGTGAATATGAAAACACGCTGGCGACGCTTTTTGACCGCCGCGTCGACACGCTGGGGTTGACCGCGGATTTCCCCAAAGAAAACACCAGCCAGCACATGGATACGATCGGTGAATCGCTGGTGACGTCGGGCTTTCTACTGGACCAATACCTGCAAGCGGCTTCGCGACTGGTGGAGACACGTCTCGGCAAACCGGTGATGAAGCCCAAGTCGTGGCACTTTACCGACAATTTCCAGCAGTACGAAGAACTGACCGGTGCTCATCGCAGCGTTTTTAAATTCAAATTCCTTTGTCTATACGAACAGCCCAACACGGACACGCGGCAAGGTGGCTACGGACACATCGAGGACTTTTTGGAAGGCGTACCGGTGTCGGGTCTTTACGACATCGAGGTTAACGCCCAGGCGATGCATCGTGACACGCATTACGACCCCAAGATTTTTCGCATCGACTTTTCCGAACCCTTTCAACTGGCCGTCGTTCCCGGCGACGCAACGAAGGGACACATCCATTACCCGCAAGCAATCGAACCCATTCTCGGCACCGCCATCGTTCCTGATGACAAGCCTGAATGGTTGAGTTTCCGCGTTTGGCTAGATGCCGGACAGACACCTCGCTTCATTTTCCCCAACGGTCCGTACGAATCACGAGCGTCGGTGATCGAAACGAACAAGCGATACAAGGACGAATTCAAGAACCCCACGGTCGGGGTCAGCCGCACACCGCTGCTTCGCGAAGGTGCGCTGCCTCATATCAAGATCGGAGAGATCAAGGTCCATGGTCCGCTTCCCGAAACCGCTGGCGGAAAAGAAGAACAGGCTGTTTTCGGAGCCGAGGGGTTTCAGGAAGATCAAGCGACCGAGCAACTGTTCGCCTTCGGCCAACGAGCGTACCGTCGTCCGCTGGACGATTCCGATCGCACGCGGATCGAGGCAATCTATCAAAAACGTTTGTCGGAAGAGGCGAGTCCGCGTCAGGCCGCCTTGGACACGCTGAAGATGATCCTTTGCTCGCCGTCGTTTCTGTACTTCAGTGAAATTACCCCCGA
>CAXBHV010000075.1:0-12000 GCA_963974855.1 uncultured Rhodopirellula sp.
TTGACGGCTTCCTTGCCTTCGCCCCCGATGCCCTTTCACCGTTGGGCGGGTATCCCGGCAACGATGACGAAGGCCGAGCGATGCAGTCCAAGCGAGACCGCGACGAGATGTTGCAAGACTTCATCGCCGCAGCCAAGCTGCTCGATACTCACGACTATTCAACCGGCAAAGTGGGCGCGGTTGGTTTTTGCTTCGGCGGCGGCGTAGTCAACCAACTTGCCGTCCACATACCCGATATCCTCGACGCTGGCGTTCCCTTTTATGGCAGCCAACCTAGCGCCGAGGACGTTGCCAAGATCAAGACGCCGCTGTCGATCCAAAACGCCGAACTCGACCGCCGCATCATGGCTGGCGCTGCGGCATTCGAAGACGCCCTTACCCGCAACAACGTTCCTCATGAATCGCACGTCTACCCCGGCGTCAATCACGGCTTCCACAACGACACGACTCCGCGTTACGATGAAGCCGCCGCCAAACTCGCTTGGCAACGAACGATCGCGTGGTTTAACAAGCACCTGAAAGGCTGATCGGCATTTTTCGTCGAGGCAATTCTGGCGTGATCCCCTCCCCGCACTGCCTCGAACCAGAAAACATCAGCAAGATGCAATTTTGCCTTCCGCAGCGTTTCTCGAGATGTCTATACAGTTTCCTGGCGGCAATGTTTGTCGCCGGTTTCGCTAGTGCGGCGGAAGAGCCCAAACGTCCCAACATTATTTTCATCATGGCGGACGACTTGGGTTACGGCGACCTCGGTTGCTACGGCCAGTCGCTGATCCAAACTCCCAACATCGATCGCTTGGCGAAAGAAGGCATCCGTTTCACGCAAGCGTATGCGGGAGGCCCGGTCTGCACGCCGTCGCGGTCGGTGTTGATGACAGGACTGCACAACGGTCACACCGTCGCTCGCGACAATGTGCCCCACTACCGGACCTATCTCGAAGACAACGACACGACGCTTGCCGAGGTGCTTGCCAGTGCCGGCTATCGCTGTGGCGGCATAGGCAAATGGTCCCTCGGCGATGCCAACAGCGTCGGGCGTGCAACCAACCAAGGTTTTGACACGTGGCTTGGTTATCTGAACCAAGATCATACACACTACTATTATCCTGGATACCTTGATGACGACGAAGGTCGGATGGAATTGCCTGGCAATATGAAATCGCGACACACGTACAGTCACACTGTGTTGACCAAACGTGCGCTGCAATTCATCCGCGAGTCACACGATCGCAAACAGCCATTTTTTCTCTATGCCGCTTACACGCTGCCGCATTTCTCGTCTCCGAAGGAAGACGCTGACGGTTTGACCGTGCCCTCGACTGCCCCCTATTCCGATCGCGATTGGGAACCCAAGGCAAAGAAGTACGCGGCGATGATCCATATGCTCGATCAGGACGTCGGACGAATCACACAACTGGTCGATCAAAGCGAAATCGGACATGAGACGCTGATCATTTTCACCAGCGACAATGGCGGTCACCACTCGGTTGCCAAGCGATTCAACACCAACGGCCCGCTACGGGGATACAAACGTGACTTAACCGAAGGAGGCATCCGCGTGCCGCTGATCGCTCGGTGGCCTGGCCAAATTCCGGCGAACAAAACAAGCGATCAAGTGATTGCATTCCAAGACATGCTGCCGACGTTTGCCGAACTTGCGGGAGCTAAAACGCCCGCAAACCTAGACGGTATTTCCGTTGTGAACGCGTTGATCGGAGACGAGCTGCAATCAGAACGAAAGTACTTGTACTGGGACTTTGGTCACTGCCGAAATCGCTACCATCAAGCGGTTCGCTGGAAAGATTGGAAGGGCATCCGCTCGGATGTTCGACTGGGGGTTGCCGGTCCAACGCAGCTGTATGATCTGCGACATGATCTCGGCGAAGAACATGACGTGGCGGCGGACCACCCCGAGGTGGTTCACCACATCGAACAGATCATGAACACCGCCGTCACACCGAGCGAGAAATACCCGATTGGTGAGGTTTATAAAGGCCACGCGATTTGGCAACCCGAGACGGACAATTAATGTCGTCGATCGCTCGGCGATCCATTGTTCTGATCACTGGGAACGATCAGCGACAATCCGTCGGTGTTATGCGGACTGCATTGCTGGAAGCCGCTCAGGTGAATGTTCCAATCGCAATTGGTTCGTGACAGCCTCTTGGTTCATCGCTTCGATTTGATCCACCCCCGCCGCGGTAATCGACAACTGGCCAGACTCTTCGCGACCGATCCAGCCTTTCTCGCGAAAATACCAAAGGTGAAACGCTACGGTCTGTGGAGAATAAGGAACCATGGTTTCCAACGTTCCTAAACCAATCCCAGGCTTCTTAAAGTCTCGCTTACGCTGAGCGTACAAAATCGACAACAACTTGTAGCGTTGGATACAATCGTCGGTCGCCGCGTTCGCACCTTCGACTAATTCCGCACGAACCTGATTCTCTTGCTTATACACTCGGTCGTAAGCAGCGCGCTGCTGAGGATCACGCAGCGCCTCAAACGCGGTGACCAGTTTTGTAAAATGCGTGCCGTCGCTATTCTCGCTGAGATCGGGATGATGCTTTTTGGCTAGAAAGCGAAAGACTCGTTCAATCGTAGACACGCTTGCTTTGGGACTTACTTCCAATACGTCGTAGTGATCAACGAAATCTTTGCCAGACATTACTTGCATCTTTTCTTAAAAGTGAACGACAGCCGCCCCAGACAGAATGCCGGTACTGCGTACAGAAACGTAGCTCTCAACTGACGAATCCGAGCGGAAATAGTCACTCAATCGGTCCCCCACCGATAAGCTATTTCGGACGTAACGGTTCTACCGTTTATCCGATGCACGACAGGGGTAGTGGATCTTGCGAAAGACCGTCGGAAGAATAACTGGCGGCGTCTTCCGTAGTGGACGAGGCAACGAGTCCTTTTTGGCTGAATGAAGCTGCAGGACTCGTAGCCTCGTCCACTACCGCCCGCCATTTATTGTTCCGAACGTGCTAAAGATCCTCCCACACTCAAGAAACAGATAGCTTCAGCAAGCTCCGCTACACTCGAAACCCCAATTCCCTATTTGGACGAAACACTCGTTTGCGTTCATTTTGGGAGCATGCAGAGTTCGATCCAGTGGCCATCGGGATCTTGCACGAATGTTTGCAGGGCCCCGTCGGGTCGAGTCTGGCGAGCCCTACGAGTCGCATTGTGTTTGTCCAAATGCGCCTCCCATTCGTCAAGCGAGTCGACTTCCAAGGCAAAATGGCCGCCACGGTGATGCGAGTGAACGGGCAATTCTCGATCGCCAATCAGATGCAACTCTTGTCTTTCACCTAGCTGAAACCACGCTCCAGGAAAATCAAACGCAGGCCGATCCAACTGGGGCAGATTCATCGTGTCACGATAGAACACGACACTCTTATCAATATCGAGAACGTGGATGGCGATATGGTTAAGCTCAATGGCTTTCATGCGGACAACTTTGGAGATGGCGGCAATGGGCGAAGGTGAAGACAACAGCAGATCAGTTGCATTGCCATTCTAACCCGCAGCGATCACCAGGTAAGGCCAACGATCGCCCAGCGAGGCTTAGGCGGTGAATCATTTCGCGTTGACGGGGTAAATCGTTTGATCGGGCGCGATCACAATCAAATATTCGTTTTGCCCGTCGACCATCGTCACCGGCGTCGTCACGCCGGATCCCATTGGGTCCCCTTGAATCCCCAGCGAATGAAGCGAGATCGCGTGCTCACCTGCGGGCAACTCCACCCTCAACACTTGGATCTCGCGAGGCAACAGTCCCCAACATCGCGTGTCGGCATGCTCGACGCTGCCCCACGCCGAAGCGACTGCGAATTGGAACAACGATCCGGCGGCACCGTCCAAACCAAGCTGGTTTCCCGTCACCGCAACGGTGGTCTCTTTGGTCGCCCGCCGCATCACCGCACGAGCAATCGTCCACGGCATCTCGGCTTCGACTTGTCGCGTTGCCAATTCGCCGACATCCGTCAACGTCTGAGTCACGCCGATCGCAACGCCATTCGCGCGAGCTCCGATGGCGACGACATTGGACGGCGGAATTTTTACCTTCGGCACTTTCACCGTTGCAATGTTCGGCAATAAAAACGGTTTCGAATCGCCACCATTGTTGGTTTGGACATTCATCACCATCGACGCGATTTGCATCGCTGCGGTAGTTGTGGGTGCGTCGACTTGCTCTAGCACCGGTCCGCGACCGACACAGGCAATCACGTACAGCACGCCGTTGCCGGCGGTACTGTGAGCACCGCCACTGGCGCGAACAACGTCGGCATGAGCTGGAGCGAAATTTGGCTCGACCGAGGTAACAAGCTGGTACGCGCGAGCGGCATCGTCGTAATCGTGATGCGTCGCTTCGCGTAACACGCCACGCAGATAAGGTGCCAAGGCAATCGGTTGATAGGTTTCGGACGCCGATTCCACGCCTCGCTCGTTCGCCTCGGCAGCCAATTCCGACTGACGCATCGCCGCTTGCATCGCGTAGCTTTCAGCGTCCTGACCATCGGTCGCCAACGAGCAAACCGCCAACATCGCCCGGATCATGACCTGTTCGTAGCTGGCCGGTCGAAAGGGACGAGCGGTGTCGTCGGTGATGATCGATGCCGTTTCTTGAAGTGGTGCCATTTTCGGCATCGCGTCAAAACGATCGCGTAGTTTGCGAAGTCGAGCTTCGGCTGCAGCTGCATCGCCGCGAGCCAATTCGATCATCGCCAAATCCAATGCCGCGGCGTCACCGAAGCGGCGACGTGATTTGGCGAGTTTGACAAGCGTATCGTGAGATTCGACCAAATCACCGCGAGCGAACGCGTCGCGTGCGGTATCGATTTTGCGCAAGCCGGCGGAACAACCGCCCAGCAGCAACAACATCAATATCGCGACAATCGACGGAACTCGGTTCATGCTTTTCCAAAGTGACGCAGTGCAATCGTTTTTGTTAGCGGCACGGCGCAAGCCGTTCGGTTGCGGCGAGCACAATGTTGTGAGCCGTGACGCGTGAGCGGCCGGGTATCGGCATCGGCATCGGTGGCTATCCGGTGCCTTACGGCCCACGGTTCACCGTCGCATTTGAATCATCAACGCGTCGAATCAACCGTCGCCTTGGCCGAGACCAAAGTTCCACCATTTTCCAGCACGCGTTTTTGAATAGCCTTTGCGAATCGTCGCCGACTCTTTCAAAAAGTCACCGCTGTGCAGATTGACCATTTCAAGGGTCAGCAAGTAGTCACGCTGGGTGGTCTTGTTGCGATCGGTCGTGCCGCTGGTGATGGTGGCGTACAGCAAGTAATCGACTGGCGCACCTTGGCGTCCGAGTGCCGCAGCGAAATGGGCTCGGTTCTCGGGCAGAAACAGAGAATCGGGACGAAGCCGGGTTTCGACCAAGGCGGCATCGACCATTCGCCGGCTGATGCAGCGGAAGGTTTCGGCCGAGTTGATTTGCGAATCGATCCGCTCGTATAACTGGTCTTTGAAATCGACCATTTCTTCGGCACTCTTGTTCTCGATCCCGATGAAACAAACGGTGGCGGGTCCAGAGGCCAAAGCCGATCCGATTTGCCCGTCCAGTTTCATTGCGTTTGCCGATTCAAACGAAACAGTCTGGATCGCTGGCGGGCATCGCCCCAACAACTTGGCGACCGATTCATCGACCAACGGGTTCCAGGTGGCAGCACCAGCGGTATGGCTGCCGACAAGATCCTTGTCGTTGGCAGCCAGAATGTGCCCGTATTGTCGGCCTGCGCAACCCACCGCAACGCTAATACAACCGATTGCGAGCAAAGGGAGCGATAAGACAGCAAAGTTTCTCATAGGACTTCCATCCGTTAAATCCGCCACGATTGATGATTTCGGTGTGGCATCCGCGATTTCTCGACCCAGACAAAGTTTTTCATCAGGCGATGATTTTCCTCTGGCAAGGTCTTCAAACGTGTGTTTGAGCAAGCTTGGATTGACGCAGGCGCTGTCCCAAACACGGGAAAAACTTGTGAAATCAAAATTTCTGCAAGAATTCCTGGCCTGAATGTTGCCAGTCGCCTTGTCGGTTTGATGTGAGGTATCAAAATGTGGTTCACGTCGGCTATACCACTGCTCTTGGCGAGGACTCGGCCGTTCGGGTAGTGATTGCCACCTGATCCGATTGAATCGGATGTTCGGGTGGAACTGCGTTGACAAATTATGCTGGATCGAGAAACTCACGCAGGTCTTCCTGGTTCCCCAAAACACCGCAGACTCCCCGATGTGAATCATCGCCGTCCTTTGTGCAGCTACGCTTGACGGCGATCCACGCCAGAATTTGATAATGAACTGGCTTTCTACAAGAATTTTCTGAGATCTTTCATCACTTATGTCCATCGCTCCTACCGCTTCCGAACAATCCGAATTGGTTCCATCGTCCGCGACATCGACCACCGCCCCGCAACCAAATACGGGAACCAATCCTCGCGGGGGTGATTATTTAGGTGGCACGTTTTCGGGACAGTTGACGCCACCGACCATGACGGCATGGACGGGGGGTTCGGTGTTGCCATCGCCAACATCGATGGGTGACGACGACTTGATCGACGATGACGACGACGATGATAGCGACGAGGACTCGGGATTTAGCTCGGACGACGACTCCGACGGAGGCGGCACGGGCGACGACGGCTTCAATGATGGACTCGATGAAGACGACGAGGTCGACGATATCGACGAAGACGATTTCGATGACGATTTTGACGACGATTTCGAGGAAGAACTCGAAGACGACTACGAGATCGAGATCGAAGACGAAATCAGTGCCGAGTTTGGGCTGAGCAGCGGCGACGGCAGCGACGACGACGAATTGGAAGATTTCGACGATTTCGATGACGTCGACGAAGACCTGAACGACTAAAGCTCCCCCGTTTCGGTAGTGGAGCTTGCTAAAGCTCCCTGTTTTCTACGTGCAAGAGGATCTTTAGCAAGATCCACTACCCAAAATCAGCGACTCCCAACGCACTCGTTAGCGTCAGCGGCGTTGGGCAGGGCTTCACCGCGAAATCGCGTCTTCTCTACGAACACAGGTGCTGCAAAGGTGTCTCAAAATCGGATATGGTTTCCGATTAGTTGTTGTCCGGCAAAAATTTGATCTTTGCCGACTCCCGAACACCTTTGCCCTAGCGTCTAAAAGCGATTGATGATGCCCGCTTCCGTGAGTCCTTTCCGTGCTCCACCGAGCAGCCCCAATTTCCCAAAACTTGAACTCGAAGTTTTGCAGTTTTGGGACGACAACGACATCTACAAGAAATCGTTGGCCCAGCGTGCCGATGCCCCTTCGTTTGTCTTCTACGAAGGCCCCCCGACGGCTAACGGGTTGCCGCATCCCGGTCACTGCCTGACTCGCTCGATCAAAGACGTTTTCCCTCGCTACAAGACGATGCGAGGCTATCGCTGCGAACGCAAAGCGGGCTGGGACACGCACGGCTTGCCCGTCGAAGTCGAAGTGGGCAAGGAACTCGGCATCCACAGCAAGGAAGAAATCGAAGCTTTCGGCGTCGAACCTTTCATCCAAAAATGCCAACAAAGCGTGTTCCGCTACATGCAACAGTGGCAAGACCTGACCCGCCGACTCGGATTCTGGGTCGATCTGGAAAAGGCCTACGTCACCTACCATCAAAGCTACATCGAAAGTGTTTGGTGGAGTCTGAAGACGCTGTTCGAACGCGGCCTGTTGTACCAAGGACACAAGATCGTTTGGTGGTGGGCTCAAGGCGGCACCGCCTTGTCCGCAGGCGAAGTCGGCCAAGGCTATCGCGAAGTCGCCGACCCCAGCGTTTATGTGCTGTTCCCGTTGGTCGACACTCCCAACCGCTCGCTCGTCGTTTGGACCACGACCCCGTGGACGCTTCCTAGCAACATGTTCGCGGCAGTCCACACCGAATTGGAATACGCCGTCGTCCGCGACGATGAAACCGGCCAGGAACTGGTGATCGCAGCCGACTTGGTCGAAACGATCGCCGGGAAACTGAAACGCGAACTTCCCGTGTTGGAAAACATCTCTGGAAAGTCATTAGTTGGCGCTCGTTATATTCCGCCGTTTGACAACTATTACAAAACACTCGGCGATGCGACCGGCAAGCTATCCAACGGTGAATCCGAAGCATTGATGTGGCGAGTCGTCTCAGCTGACTTTGTGACCACCGAATCGGGTAGCGGTATCGTTCACCAAGCTCCGGCGTTTGGCGAAGTCGATTACGAAGTACTGACCCAAGAACAAGCACGTTTTGTCGAAACCGATCGGCCCGAGCTGTTGTGCGCGGTCGGACCGGACGGCAAGTTCACTGACGACTTTGCCGATATGAAAGGCACTTGGGTCAAGGACGCCGACAAACCGATCTCGCGAATGTTACGCGAAGCTGGCAAGTTGTTGCTGCTCGAGCAATACCTTCATGACTATCCGTTCTGCTGGCGTGCACAAGAAGATCCGCTGATCCAATACCCACGCCGCAGCTGGTTCGTGCGAACGACAAAGTTCCGCGACCTGATGCTGAAAAACAATTCGCAAATCGGCTGGCAACCCGAACACATCCAAAACGGTCGCTTTGGCAATTTCCTCGAATCCAACGTCGACTGGGCGTTGTCGCGAGAACGTTTCTGGGGCACGCCGCTGCCGATCTGGGTCTGTCAAGAAACCGGACAAATGGAAGCGGTCGCCAGCTACGACGAAGTGCTGGCTAAACCAGGACTGCAAGGGACCGAAGTTTGGGAACAAGCCAAGGCTGCCAATCCGGAATTGGCGGACGATCTGCGAGTCCACAAACCGTACATTGACTCCGTCACCTATGATTCACCGTTCGCCAAGGGTGCTCGGATGCAACGGGTGACCGAGGTCATCGATTGCTGGTACGACAGCGGTGCGATGCCGTTCGCCCAATGGGGATGGCCACACCAGAACAACGAATCGTTCCAAGATCAATTTCCCGCCGACTTCATCTCCGAAGCACTCGACCAGACGCGAGGTTGGTTCTACAGCCAATTGGCGATCAGCACGATGTTGTTCGGCGAAGGTGCCTCGATCAGCGAACGTGAAGAAGGCGCCGAAGCGAAAAAGGTGTCGGACACCTTTTCTGACCCTTTGGCCGGTCAAGACTACCCGCATCCGTATCGCAACTGCATCGTGCTCGGATTAATGCTCGGCGAAGACGGCAACAAGATGAGTAAGAGCTTGCGAAACTATCGCGAGCCCAACGAAATCTTTGACAAGTATGGTGCTGATGCACTGCGTTGGTTCTTCTTTGCCGGACAACCGCCATGGACCGCCATCCGCTACCGCGAACAATCGATCAAAGATTCGATCCCCGAGTTCCTGCTGCGACTTTGGAACGTCTTTAGTTTCTTCAGCATCTACGCCGGCATCGATGGTTTTGATCCTACCACGGCAACCGAGGCGGACGACCAGCTCACCTCGGCGAGTCTGGCGTCGGCACCGACATACCGCGACATCAGCGAGCGAAGTGAAATCGATCGCTGGATCATGTCGGAATTGAATCGCACGAATGAAATCGTCGTCGACCGCATGGACGTGTTGGACAATTACAATTCCTGCCAAGCGATCACGTCGTTCGTCGATGGATTGAGCAATTGGTACGTTCGCCGTAGCCGTGACCGTTTCTGGGCAAGCGACAAGGACTCGCAAGACAAACATGATGCGTACTGGACGCTGTACGAATCGCTACTGCAGATCACCAAGATCGTCGCTCCGTTTGTGCCGTTCCTGTCTGAAACGCTTTGGCAAAGTTTGACCGAACCGTTTGGGGATCACACACGAAAGAGCGTCCACCTCTGCGATTACCCGATGGCCGATAATGCCCGCATCGATGCGAAACTTTCGACCAGCATGAAATTGCTGCGAGAAATCGCTTCGCTGGGTCGTGCAGCACGTGCCGAAGCCAAACTAAAGGTCCGTCTGCCACTTTCGCAAGTCGAAGTGGTGCTGGCGGATCCATCGGAGATCGATTGGCTGAAGTCACACGACCTGCTTGTTCGCGAAGAATTGAACGTCAAGTCGGTCGACTACACCACCGAAGGTGACCAATATGTCCAGTACTCGGTCGTACCAAATTTCAAACGACTCGGACCTCGCGTGGGCAAGAATATGCCTGCGGTCAAAAAAGCACTGGCCGCTGCCGATGGCAACACGCTGCTGACGGCTCTGGGGCGAGATGGATTCGTGGAAATCGAATTGCCTGGCGGTGAGTCGCTGAAACTCGACAACGAAGACATCGAAGTTCGTTTGAAAGCCAAAGAGGGCTGGGCCGCGAGCCAAGGTGCCGGCAGTGTCGTGGTATTAAACACCGAAGTCACCGACGAACTCCGCCGCGAGGGGATTGCCAAAGATTTGATCCGTACGATCCAAAGCAAGCGAAAAGAAATGGATTGCGGCTACACGGATCGCATCACCGTGGGCGTCGTCAGCGAAGACATCGAAGTCGCGACGGCACTGAAAGAACACGGTGACACGATTTGCAATGAAACGCTCGCCAGCGAACTTCGCTCCGATGCGATCGCGGGCACTGAGCCAAGTGATACGGAATTTGGCAAAATCTTTGTTCAAAAAAACGCGTAATGCCAGAAGCCAACATGAGCGAATCGAAACTTCCCATCGCGATTTTCTTGAGCGGCAGTGGGCGTACGCTTGCCAATCTGATCCGGCATCGTGACGAACACGGATTGCCGATCGACATCCGCTTGGTGATCAGTAGTCGTGACGATGTGCGTGGCTTAGATATCGCCAAAAACGATGGCATCTCCACGCGAGTTATTCGCAAACGCGATCACCGCGATCCGTTTGAACACTCACGTGAAATGTTTGATCCCTGCCGCGAAGCCGAGGTCAAATACGTCGTGATGGCGGGCTATTTGAATCACGTGCTGATTCCCAACGACTTTGAAAACCGAGTGATTAACATCCATCCGGCGCTGTTGCCGTCTTTCGGCGGTGCGGGGATGTACGGACATTTTGTGCATGACGCGGTGCTCAAACGAGGCGTAAAGATCAGCGGATGCACGGTCCATTTCGTTGATAACGAATACGACAACGGCCCAGTCATCGTACAAAGGTCATGCCCCGTAAAACCCGATGACGACGCCGACACCCTCGCAGCCCGCGTGTTCGAGCAAGAGTGTCTGGCACTTCCCGAGGCACTACGAACCTTGCTCTAAGGACCGCCGGAACATTAAGTGACGGTCCTCACTGGTAGCGGAAGTCGTCAAGACTTTCGTGAGCCACGGGACAGGTCGAAACTCTAGACGAGTTCCGCTACGTCAGTATTTATTCCGACGGCCTTTAGTTCGACAATGGGCGACGAACGTTGCCGGAAAAGTGTGAAAAGTCGACCGAAGACGCGTTTCTTGATCGTGCATTGAAACGACCAACCTCTTTTGCATAGTGCGGCCGTGCACCTAATCGTTAGGTTTTCGATCCAATGGTACGATATAAAGTTATCGCTCTTTCTCTCTGCCTTGCTGGAGTGTTGACGTCTTATATCTACGCGACGTTTGTCGGCATCGATTTAGTGAACGACGAGATGAATAGGCTTGGGCATGCAAGGGTCGATTGGACAAGCAGTCAGATCGACCATCTGAACGAATTGCACTTCATTCATGTCGTGTTCCCCAACGTGCTCGAACTAGCATGCCTCCTTGGAGGTTCGGCGATTTACTTTCTGAACTCTGCCAAGAACATTCGGTGGCTTTTTGTTTTGGTGCTGATAGCTGCGTGGTTGTGTTCGCGTTGGAGAGATTTGATTGGCGACCTGTTTGTGTTGATAGGTTGAAGGGAGCACTCGGAGGCAAACACAACCGGGAGTAGACAAGGTGTCCGGCACTGCTTCAAGGCACCCGCCGCTTACACCTGCGACCGATTGGCGTCTCCATGAAAGCTATGTCCACAATCGTGGCCAATCATCTCGTGTTCGCACAATCAGTTCGGCTCGGTTACGATTGAGGCATGGTTCTGATGTT
>CAXBHV010000076.1:0-11912 GCA_963974855.1 uncultured Rhodopirellula sp.
CTAGCCAAACCGGTACTTCGTCACCGCATGGTCGTCAACTTTGCTGCCGAAAGCGACGGAGTGACCAGCGACGAAGTAGTCGAACGCATTATTGCCGCGACGCCAACGACCGAGGACGAACTTTCCCGCGATGCCCGATTCCAAAAAATATTTGCGTCCTGAGGTTACTGCTCGGATTCGTCGACTCGAGTTGACGGCCCGCCGAGTGGTCGAAGGATTTTTATCGGGAATGCATCGGAGTCCGTATTTTGGACAATCGATCGAATTCCTGCAGCACCGCCAATACACTCGAGGTGACGAGATCCGTCACATCGATTGGAAGGTGTACGCACGCCAAGACCGACTGCACATTAAACAGTACGAAGAGGAAACAAATCTGCGACTGACGCTGCTTGTCGATCGTTCGGCCAGCATGGCGTACGGCGATGGGGAATCGAACAAGTTTGATTATTCGGCATCGATCGCCGCGTCACTGGCCTACCTTGCATTACGGCAAAAGGATGCCACGGGGCTGGTGACGTTCGACACGAAAGTGCGAGCGACGGTGCCAGCGAAAAGCAATCAACAACAATTGACGCGGATCTTAGCGACACTCGATTCCGTCGGTGCCGATGGTCGCACCGACTTGGTGTCCGTGGCCAAAGAAATCTCGCAGGGCCTTCCACGTCGCGGTTTGGTGGTGATCATTTCCGACTTGCTCGGCGTTGATTCGCTGCTAGAGGGTTTACGTCTGCTTCGCCAACGCGGGCATGATGTGGCGATGTTCCATGTGCTGCATGACCACGAAATTGACTTTGAATTTAATGGGGCGACTCGTTTTGAAGGACTCGAAAGCGAAGAATTCCTAAACTGTAATCCACGTGCACTGCGTGAAGGTTACTTGGCGGCGCTGGACGAATTCTTGACGAGCACCAAGAAAGCGTGTGGGCGTTTATCGATTGACTATTTGCAGGTTCGCACTAGTGAGCCGCTGGACGCGGTGCTGGCCAAATTCCTGGCTGCCCGACAATCGCTGCCTAAATTGAAACGATAACCCCAATTGAAACCATAATCGCAGCAAAAACGTGACGCTGCAGCGACATCCTGTACTTTCACATTTCACTCTTCTGACTTCGAACTTCCCTTGTTTCTTTACCCCGCATTAACGATCGGCTTTTTGTTTGTCGCGGTGCCGTTGTTGGTCCACTTGATCAACATGCTTCGGCATCGAAGACAAAAATGGGCTGCCATGGATTTTTTGCTCGCGAGTTACCGCAAGCAGAAAAAGTGGATTCGCTTGCGACAACTGCTGCTGTTGTTGGCTCGTTTGGCTGTGGCGGCCGTATTGATCGCGATGTTGTGCGGTTGGAACGGGGGCGGTCAGATACTCGGCGTGTTGGGCGGAACGACAACGCACCACGTCGTCGTTTTGGACGACAGCTATTCGATGGGCGATGCGTCGGGGGGAACCACGGCCTATGCCCGTGCACTGCAAGCTCTACAAGAATTGACGCGGCGGCTCGCCACCGACGATGGCAATCATCAATTGACAGTGATGCGATCGAGTCGTGCGGCGTTGACGTTGCGAGGCGGTAGTGAGTCGGGCGACTCCGCAGCCGATTTGTCCGCTCAAACCGTGACATCCGATTCACGTTTAATTAGCCGAGTCATGTCGACATCCGCGTCGTCGGTGTTGACCGATTTGGTGCCGGCCTTGGATTTAGCGACCGAGCTGATCCAATCGACTCCGGCGGATCAAAAGGTGCTGTACATCGCCAGCGATTTTCGCGATCGCGATTGGGCCGCACCTCAGCGGTTGGCTGAAGCGATGCGTGCGATTTCCGGAGACGACGTTTCGATTCGGATGATCGATTGTGCGACGGGTAACGCCGCCAATCTTTCGGTCGTCGATGTCTCGCCCGCCCAAGATGTCTGGGTCGCAGGCGTGCCAGTGGTGATCAACGCCAAAGTCCGCAACAACGGAACGAGCGACGTCAACAACGTCTCACTCGAAAGTCGCGTTTATCACTATCCCAGCGAGGTGACTCAGCCGGATCCGACCTTGGTGACCAGCGGTCGCGTAGAAACGCTGCCCGCGCTGGTGATCGAGTCGTTGCCCGCAGGCGAAGAGGTGACCGTAACGTTTCAGGTCTTTATTGCCGAACAGGGAGTTCACGCGATCGAAGTTTCGTTACCTGAGGATGCGTTGTCGATCGACAACAAACGGACCTGCACTTTGCCACTTTCGGATTCCGAAAAAGTGCTGGTGATCGACGCCGATCCCGAGGCTCGCGGGGCCTACCACGTTGCATCGGTGTTGGATCCGGGCAGCCAAGTTCGCATCGGTGCGATTCCTGACGTCCAGCCGCCTTCGTTTTTGCGATCCGCGACACTGGAGACATTTGCTGCCTATCGAGCAGTTTACTTGATCAATATCCCCGAAATCAATGAAAATGTCGCCGACGCGTTGGACCGTTATGTTCGTCGTGGCGGGGGCGTGATGTGGTTCCTCGGTGACGATATTCAACGCGATTCTTACAATCGCAATCTGCTTTCCGATGGACGACAGTTGTTGCCAATGCCGCTGGGTGAATCAAAGCCGGTGGCACCGTCCGACGATGGCACGACTGCGGACGTGGTGTTCGGGGATTCGCCCGAGTTGCTCGCTCCGCTGAAAACGGCGGGCGACGCGGCACTGTCGCTAATTGGTTTATCACGTTCCTGGACACTTGAAACGCCTGGAATCGAGGCAACGGATGACCCCAATCGGCCACGCGTGAAAACGGTACTGAAACGTCGCGACGGAAACGCGTTTGTGACCCAGCATGATGTCGAACGAGGACGCGTGATCACGGTGCTCAGCGGGATCGACGGTGATTGGACCAATTGGCCAGGCGACCCTACGTTTGTTGTCTTTCTGTTACAAGCCAATGCGGATCTTTGGAGCGGAGCGGCCCCCCCGACTCGCCGCTTTATCGACGAGCCCGTCGAGCGAACCATCGCATTGGATCAGTACGCACCACAAGTGATGTATTTGCCCGCAACCGAACAACCCCCGCGAGTTCCCGTCGAAATGGTTGCCGAACCGATCCAAACCGACGCTAATACCGAAACACTCGCGAAAGTGGTGTTGGACCCGATGGAGATGGTGATCGCGGGCGAAGCGAACGTCAGCGATCTATTGCAGCCGGGCATTTCAGAGTGGGCGTTTACGCAAACCGATGGACGCCGCAAAATCATTCCTGTGGCGTCGGTCATCCGCAGCGGCGAAGGCAATTTGAAGCGTGCAGACCCCGCCGTGATTCAACAAAACCTGTTGCCGGTGGATGTCCGATTTTTGAGTAGTGAAGCATGGAACGCCGAAAACCAGACGGCCGGAAGCTCGACGTTGACCCTGTTCTTGTTGGGACTGCTAGGGCTGTTGCTGGCGGCTGAACAAGCATTGGCATATTGGGCTAGTTACCACACATCGTCGACCGCTTTGGGTGGCGGCAAACGATCGGCGAGTCATCTCGGAGCCTTTTCGTTGCGAGGTGCTCGATGAACGAAACAACCAACACTAGTGTGAACCAAGCGATTGCGGACGCGGCCCCCAGCGCTACCGAACACAACACTCAACACATTGTTTACGAATTCGCTCGAGCGACTTCGTTGGAAGGTTGGTGGTCGTGGGCACTATTGATTGCTGCGATCGCTGCGATCTTGTTTGTTTGCATCCGACTGTACCGGCGTGACACAAGCGAGTTGTCGATTGTCACGCAGCGAACGTTGATTGGATTGCGGTTGATGACCATCGCCGCACTGATTTTCTTTTTCTTTGATTTGCACCGACGAACCGAACGGATGGTGACGCGGCCTAGCGAAGTGACAATTCTGGTGGATACAAGCCAGAGCATGTCGCTGCCGGTCGGTTCGATGGCCAGTACGGAGAGTCGGGCCGAGCGGACCGCCCGTTTGTTGAGCGAATCGAACCTTCTTGAAAAACTCGAAACCGAACATCGCGTCAGTATTTACTCGTTTGACCAAACCAGCGAACCCAAGTTGTTGGAGTCGCGCGGCGGGCCCGCGGTCACCAATCCTGATGATTCGGAATTAGCACAGACGCGGCCGCCGGTCTCCAAATGGGCGACCGCCGGAGCGTTGTTGGTCGGAGTGGGGATCGTGTTGTCGGTGCTGTCGCTGCTGTTTGGGGTGGCGGGCCGCGTGGAGCTTGTCGGATGGTGTGTGGGAGGGGCCGCGTTCGCTTTTGCCCTGGGTATCATCGGGCTGGGCAGCGTTTACGCCATTAATACGCAGCGAAGTTTGGCCCAAATCCTGGGGGTAGAGCCAAGTGCGATCGAACCGGTTTTGGAAAACGAAACCCCCGCAAACGAGACCACGAAACCGCTTCGCGTATCGGATTGGGCCAAAGAGCTCGCAGCGACCGGAGCCCAAAGCCGGATCGGTGACGCGCTTCGCAGCGTGCTGGCCGATCATGATCCATCGACGCTAGCAGGGGTGGTCGTATTAACCGATGGCCAAAACAATGGCGGAGTCGGCTTGACCGCCGCAATCGCCACGGCAACGCGAAGCGAAGTTGCGGTGTTCCCGGTAGGTTTGGGTAGCAGTAGTGCCCCAACGAACGTCCGTGTGGTGGATCTCGATGCACCACGCCGCGTTTATCCCGGTGACAAGTTTGCGATCACAGCGATGTTGCAAGCCAGTGGCCCAAAAGAACTCGAAGTTGATGTCCAATTGCTCGACAAGCTGGACGACGATACAGCGGGAACCAACGACTCGGATCCTACCGCGAATCTGGGCGAGGTCATCGACAGCAAGAAAGTCAAAGTGGCTAGCGACGGCACGTTATCGGCGATCCGTTTCGAAACGGAACCGGACTCGGTCGGCCGTCGGCGTTTAGCCGTCCGCGTTGTCGCTCCGAAGGAAGATCAAAACAAACGTGACGATGCTCGCGACGCGCGTTACGAAGTGGTCGCTAAAAAGCTTCGTGTGCTGGCGATCGCGGGTGGTCCCACACGCGAATACCGTTTTGTCCGCAATCTTTTGTTTCGCGATAAATCGATCGAGCTTGATGTCTGGTTGCAAACCGGTCGGCCGGGAATGAGCCAGGACGCCGATCAAGTGCTGCAAGAGTTTCCTTCGCGACCCGAAGACCTTTTTCAGTACGATACGATCATGGTGTTCGATCCCGATTGGACCGCGATCTCGGCCGAATCACTCGACTTGATGGATCGTTGGATCAGCCAGCAAGCGGGCGGTTTGATCATCGTTGCGGGCCCGGTTTACCACCCGCAGTGGACTCGATTGCGGACCGACCCTCGGGTTAGCCGGATCTCGGGTTTCTTTCCGGTGAACCTGTCTACTCGCGGTGCCCTGCTGAGCGGCGGACGCCAAGGGGGCGACAATCCTTGGCCGTTGGACTTTACCCCCGAAGCCCGTCGCGCCGAGTTTCTGTGGGTTGCCGAAGACCCCGCCGAGAGCTTTGATATTTGGGAGCAATTTGGTGGCGTCTACGATTTTGTCGGTGTCAAAAGTGCGAAGCCGGGAGCCAAGGTTTACGCTAATTTCTCAGACCCGACGACCGAGATCGGCGGCACGAAACCGGTTTACTTGGCGTCTCACTTTTACGGTGCCGGACGGGTCTATTTCCAGGGCAGTGGTGAAATGTGGCGACTTCGCGGCGAGAGCGACGCCTATTTCGACAGCTACTACACCAAGCTGGTCCGCTGGGTCAGCGAGGGACGATTGATGCGTGACAGCACCCGAGGCGTGTTGCTGGTCGACTCGTCGCGAGTGATGGTGGGCGAGACGATCACGGTGCGTGCGATTTTGACCGACGACCAATTCGAGCCGTTGAATGTCCCTGAGGTGAGTGCAAAACTGCTGGCCCCAAGCGGCCGCATCGACGACATCAAGCTGTTACCGCTCAAAGGCGAACCACGACCGGGGACCTACGGCGGCCGCTTTGTCGTGCGTGAGGCTGGCAGTTACGAATTGCGACTGACCCTGGGCGATGCACTCGAAGAACAAGTGCTGCGTCAAAGCGTGCAAGTCCGCTTGCCAACGGTCGAACTTGAACGTCCCCGGCGTAACGATGATGAACTGAAACAACTTGCCGATATGACTGGCGGCACTTATTCACCGATGGGCGAAGAAACGGATCTGCAATCGCTTGCGGGTTCGCTGACGTCGCTCTTAAAACCGCAACCTCAAACCACCGTTCTGCCGGGGACACCGGACATCGATTTTAACCGTCGTCGCAACATCGTGTTGATGTGGCTGATTGCGACCATGTTGACGATGGAATGGGTTACCCGGCGATTGCACCGATTGGCTTAGATGGGCACACAACTTTCACTTGATCCGAAACTTCGTCATCTGATCGATTCGCTCCGCCAGCGAATTCGTCGATATGTGGTCGTGGATTCACTGTTGGCGATCGCTACCGTGGTGCTGGCCGCGTTTTGGATCGGATTGGCGTTGGACTACGGCCCGGTATTGATGGGCGGCACCGAAATGCCACCGCTGGCACGATTGATCCTGTTGATCGTTGTCGCTGTGATCCTGCTGGTGATTGTGACTCGGTTGCTGATTGGGCGTTTGCGGCGACCGTTGCCTGACGACAGCTTGGCTCTGCTGTTGGAACGCCAGCACCCGCATCTCGGCGGCCGTTTGGTGACCACCGTTCAATTGAATCAATCCGGCCGCGTGCATGATTCGCACGCCGAAGAGCTGTTGAAACAAGTCCACAAGCAAGCGACTCAGGCGGTCGACGAAGTCGATACGTCGCGTGTTTTTTCTTGGCAACCGATCGTGCGAAAGTCGATGATCGTCGCGCCGTTGTTGCTCGCGTCGCTCATATTGTTGATCTTCAGTCCTGCAGCGTTTGGCCGCGCCGCCGGTCGTTTAACGCTGTTGTCGAACGATCCCTGGCCGCGTCGTGCAAAGCTGGAAATGATCGGCGTTGAATTGCCCGTCATCACCGCCACGGATGAAGAGGCCTTGGCGCCGGAGATGGTCGAATTTGATGAACATGTGATTCGGCTGCCCCGCGGCAGTAGCGGGACGCTTCGCATTCGCGCCAAAGCCGACGACGCCGAAGTTCCCGTCGTCTGCACTGTTTACTACCGAAGCGACGATGGGACTCGCGGCCAATCTAACATGCGTCGTATTGGACGTGTCGTTGACGGCTATCAATCGTTTGTTTTGGACGGGCCTCCGTTGGCGGGACTCAGCGATTCGATTTCGCTCAGCGTGCGAGGGCTGGATGCTCGGCTTGATGATTTTCGTATTGAAGCGGTCACTCCTCCGGCGATCACTAACATGAATATTTCGGTGCGTTATCCCGATTACCTGCGTCCCGAAGGGGCTTCGGAATTTGATTTGGAAACGGGTTATCAAGCCGGATTGCGGTTGCGTGAGGGCAGCGACGTGGTGCTGACTGCCACCAGCAGTGTTCCGCTTGGCGATACCGATGTGGTACTAAGAAACGATGCGGGTGAATTTCAGCGAGTCGAGTTGATCCCTAGCGAAGATCGTCGCCAAGGACAAATTGTGCTCGACAACTTCACCGCTTCGACCGCCGTTCGGATTGTGCCGCGTGACCAACAAGGCATCTCGGCGCAATCGCCCTATCGTTATTTTCTGGGGGTTGTCACCGACGAAACCCCCGAAGTGCAGATGCGGCTTCTAGGGATTGGCACCGCCGTGACCGCCATCGCCAAGATTCCGTTGGAAGTGGTAGCGAAAGATGATTATGGAATTGAATCACTCGAAGTCTCGGTAACGCAGTTGGCCAAAGAGGACGAAGCTGCTGCGATTGAGGGACAAGCGAAATCCGATGCTGCGGAAACGAGTCCCGTCGAAGCAAACGGCGTCGATTTGGCTTTGAAATGGGACCGGGACGGAAACGCAAAAATTGAAATCGACTTGCGTGATCTCGTTTCTGAACAGCGAATGCCCGAACTCGTTCCTGGCGGAGCTATCCATGTGTTTGCCGAGGCCAATGACGGATACGATCTGGGGCAATCGCACCTCACCCGCAGTGAGTTGTATCGATTGGAGATTGTCACGCCCGAGAAACTATTGGCACTACTCGAGCGGCGAGAATTAGGTCTGCGTACGCGTTTGGAACAAACCATTGACGAGACGCGGAATCTGCGGGATACGCTCGATTTGCTTCGCCGCCGAGGCTTTGACGCCGCTGCGGATGCAGAGAGCGACGAGGGGGACTCGACCCGCGCGGCTCAGGTCCGGCTGCTGCGAGTCCAACAAACCGGGCTGCAAACCAACAAAACGACTGAGGAATTGACCGGGATTGCCGCTTCCTTGGACGATTTGTTGCAAGAGATGATCAACAACCGCGTCGATTCTGCGGACCGTCGCGAACGCATTGGCGTCGGGGTGCGAGATCCCTTGAAAAGCATCGTCTCTGGACCGCTGCAGCGTCTAAAAGACCAAATTCGAGCGATTGAACAGAGTATCGAAACGCCCCCGGAAGCGTCTGCGAAAACGAAAGAAGCGGTTCAGACGGCCGAAGACGTTTTGCTGCAATTGACCGCTGTGTTGGAAAAAATGCTTGATCTGGAAAGCTATAATGAAATCCTAGACATGGTGCGAGAGTTGATCGACGACCAAAACGAACTGCTCGACGAAACCAAAGCGGAACAGAAGAAACGCGTGTTAGACCTGTTCAAATAGCCTGTTCAAATCGAGAGCGGACGAACGACTGAGCCGTGGGACGTAAGGCACCGGGTAATGCGTGGATAAGCCGCTGACGCGCGAGCGGCTCAATAAATCAATAGCCAACTCGCGCCGTACCGCTAAAATTTGCATGACGGTTTTGCCGCAATACGATAAATCCGAGTGATCGAATCATGATTCAACCAAAGACTCTTAGAAACCTCGTCTTCATTTTCGGGCTCGGATTTCTACTCAGCGGCTTCGTTGCAGCCCCATTTACCGCAGCTCAGGAAGCGAACCTTCCCGAACGCCAAACGGGTGTTGCGTCGCGTTATGAGCGGTTGGAAGAACTGTTACTGCGACTGGCCGAGATGGAAGCCGCAGAAAATCCCGAGCGGGCCGCGTTGCTGCGCCGGGCCGCTCGTCAATCACGTGACCAATTTGTGCTCAGCCAACTGCGGGACGCCACCGACGCACTAAAAAACCAGCGGTTCCAAGAAGCAGTTGACAAACAAAAGGGAGCCGCCGATGGACTGCAAGGATTGTTGCAGTTGCTGATGAGCGAGGATCGTTCGAAGCGAATCCGCGATGAAAAACAGCGAGTTGCAAATCTGATCAAAGATCTAAAACGAGTCGAACGTGCCGAGCGAAGTACACGGGCTCGGAATGAAAACGATGCCGATTTGAAAGAGGTCCAAGCCGAACAGGAAGCGATCACCAAACGCAGTGAAGCACTGCAGGCGGAACTGTCCGAGAAAGATGCCGAAGACCAATCGGCAGAGGAAAAAGCCGACGACGGATCAGACGACAAACAGGAAAAAGGGGACGAGAAATCTGCCAAGCCCGGTGAGGAATCGGATTCGCCCAAGGATTCAAAAGATCCAAAATCCGGGGACACTAAATCGGACGATGCCAAATCCGATAAAGGGGAAGGCATGGACCCCCAAGACTCGAGTGAGCAAAAGCCTGGCGATTCCGGAGACCCATCCGAGAATAAACCGAGCGATTCGGAATCTCCTAAACCGTCTGATGCCAAACCATCAGACGCAAAGCCGTCCGATGCAAAGCCGTCGGATTCAAAACCAAGTGGCGATCCATCGCAGTCGCCTCCCAGTGGCGAATCTCCGCCCGAGTCATCGGATTCGCCCCAAGATCAAGCTCAGTCGCCGCAGAGTCCTCAGCAACAAGCCGAGCAGCAGTTGCAAAAGGCGATCGAGAAGATGAAGGAAGCAGAAAAGGAGCTTGAGCAAAACAAGCGAGCCGCCGCGACAGAGAAGCAGCGGGAAGCCGAGAACAATCTGCGTGAGGCAATTGATCGACTCGAGCGGATTTTGCGTCAGTTGCGAGAAGAAGAGATGCAACGCGAGCTGGCGAAGCTCGAAAGTCGGCTGCGGCGGATGGCAGCGATGCAGTCCAAAGTTTTGGATGACACGATTGCACTGGCGGCGACCCCGAAATCCCAGCGCAACCGTCAAACCGATCTAAAAGCAGGTGATTTAGCATTTGAAGAAAAGAAAATCACGCTCGAAGCGGACCGAGCGATGCTATTACTACGTGAAGAAGGTTCGAGTGTCGCGTTCCCCGAGGTGGTTTCACAAATTCGACTTGATACGACGCACGTGGCCGAACGGCTCGGAGAGACTAAGATAGATGCAGTGACGCAAGGGATCCAACAAGACATATTAGCGGCTCTTGAGGAGATGATTGCCGCCACTCAGAAGGCCCAGCGGGACCTGGAAAAGAAGAAGCAGCAACAGCAGGGCCAGCCTCAGCAGGGGGGAAAGCAAGAGCAACCCCTTGTCGAAGCACTGGCCGAACTAAAATTGATCCGTACGATGGAAACGCGGATAAAAACAACGACATCCCGCTACTCGGGGTTGTTAGAATCTAAGGAATCAACGGCAGACGAGACATTGCCCTTGCTTCAGGACTTGTCGGAACGTCAGAATCGGCTGTATCAAATCACTCGTGACTTGGTGCTCAAACGCAATCAATAAAACTGCGAGGTTGTCTGTGGGTTACACCAACGCTTCTCAAAGAGCCCTTCATCAAACCGCGTCTGCCCAGCACAGACCGTCGGCGGTGGAAGTGTCCGAGTCAAACCACCATGCGGTTTACCGCTGGTTGATCGCATTTTTTGTCTGGGGTTCGATGGCGATTTTCGCTTCGATGGTGATCGGTGCGGATGCATTGGAGCGTCGAGCAAGTTGGCAGGCCTACAACGTCGACGAGATGTCGCAGATGTTGCGATCGTCGTTGGACGAACTTGGAATCGTTCCCGATCGGATGGACAAAGCCTCGGACGAATTTGTTTCGGCGATCGAAAAAAATGATGCCGATTCGCTCGACGCCTTCGTCGCGGTGATTCGTGGTATCGCACCCACAGTTGAAAACCTGGTTAGCTCGACCCAGCGAAGTCTTGCTGCTGCTAGTGCCAGCATCGACCCGAACACCCCCACCTATGGCGAGATTGAATCGTTGCCCAAGACGATGCGGATGAGCGTTCGCACATGGTTGGGCCGCGAATTGGTTCGCAATCGACTTTACGACGAAGCGCTTCCAGTGATTGCCGAAGTCGACCCGACCGAATCGATCGATCCCGCTGCGGTGCTGTTCTATCGCGGTGCTTGCTACCATGCGCTGCTAATGAAAAAGGAAGCGTTGGCCGATTTGCGGCGTCTGCTCGAAAATGAAGATGATTGCCCAGTCCGATTCTCGCGAACCGCGACGATGATGGTTTCCGACATCAAACCGCTCAAAGAAGATTCGCTTGACGAGATCTCGCGGATCATGACCGATGTGACTCGCCGTTTGGATTTGGGCCGCAGCGATGAACAAGTCGAGAAGCGTGAGCAGGAGATCATCGACAAGTTGACGAAGCTGATCGAGAAGATCGAAGAGCAACAACAACAGCAGCAACAGCAACAACAATCCAGCGGCGGCCAAGGAGGTCAGGGTGGCCAAGGTGCCCCGATGGCCGACAGCCAAGCGGGTGGCGCCAGCGGCAATGGCGATGTGGACCGAAAGAAGATCAAGGATCGTGATGGTTGGGGAAACCTGCCGCCCGCGGAACGCAATGAAGCGCTGCAGCAAATCAGCCGCGACTTGCCCACGCACTATCGCGAAGCCATCGAAGCCTACTTTCGCAAACTGGCCACCGAAGGCCAATGAGTTGCCAGACGCCACGTGTTTGTTGCTGGATTCACCTCCCCTTTGGCGAGGTCAGATTCGGCGGCAGCCGTCTCTGGGTG